>NZ_JAHLRC010000033.1:0-40982 GCF_018919545.1 Citrobacter sp. S46_ASV_140 | reverse complement strand
GGAACCGCAAACTGCACAAAAAACAGGAGATTTATGCAGTTGTGGAATCTTTATCGCAAATGCGACCACAACAGGATGCCCCAGGTGATCAGAGCGACAAAAATAGACAGCAATACCGCTGCCGAGCCCATATCTTTCGCCCGACCGGAAAGTTCGTGATACTCAGAGCCAATACGGTCAACCACCGCCTCAATCGCACTGTTGAGGATTTCAACGATCATCACCAGCATCACGGAACCAATCAACAGCACGCGGGTAATGGCGTCGACGTCCAGCCAGCAGGCGATGGCTACGCCCAACAGTACGGCAACGCTTTCCTGGCGGAATGCCGCCTCATTGATCCATGCGGCGCGAAAACCTTTCCAGGAATAGCCTGCAGCTTTGATAATTCGGGTGAATCCAGTGGTATTATTGGCCATCAAAAAGAACCTTTTTACATTATTAGCGTCAATGTCATTGTAACGTTACCCCGTTTGTTTCAGGGTGTGGCAAAGCAGCGCGAAGTATGACCGGATACACCAGAAATTCACTAAACTTTCTGATATCCTTGCAGCGCATTTGCATTATTAACCAGAGGCTTTACATCGTTTATGTCCGGCTGGCCACGAATTTACTACAAATTACTGAATTTACCATTAAGCGTCCTGGTAAAAAGCAAGTCTATTCCGGCAGAACCTGCCCCGGAATTGGGGCTCGATACTTCGCGTCCCATTATGTACGTCCTACCGTACAACTCAAAAGCAGACTTGCTGACGCTGCGTGCCCAATGTCTGGTGCACGATCTCCCGGATCCCCTGGAACCGCTGGAGATAGACGGAACTCTGCTGCCGCGCTACGTGTTTATTCACGGCGGCCCGCGCGTGTTCACCTATTACACGCCGAAAGAAGAGTCCATTAAGCTGTTCCATAACTATCTCGACTTGCATCGCAGCAATCCAGACCTGGATGTGCAAATGGTGCCGGTTTCGGTGATGTTTGGCCGCGCGCCTGGGCGTGAAAAAGGCGAGGTCAATCCGCCGCTGCGCATGCTGAACGGCGTACAGAAATTCTTTGCTGTGTCCTGGCTGGGTCGCGACAGTTTTGTCCGCTTCTCCCCATCGGTCTCCCTGCGTCGCATGGCGGACGAACACGGTACGGATAAAATCATCGCTCAGAAGCTGGCTCGCGTGGCGCGCATGCACTTTGCTCGTCAGCGTCTGGCCGCAGTCGGCCCGCGCCTCCCTGCCCGCCAGGACCTGTTCAATAAACTGCTGGCCTCAAAAGCTATCGCTCGCGCGGTAGAAGATGAAGCGCGCAGTAAAAAAATCTCCCACGAAAAAGCGCAGCAAAATGCCATTGCGCTGATGGAAGAGATTGCCGCCAACTTCTCCTACGAGATGATTCGTCTGACAGACCGTATTCTGGGCTTTACCTGGAACCGTCTGTATCAGGGGATTAACGTTCACAATGCGGAGCGTGTACGTCAGTTGGCGCACGATGGGCACGAAATCGTCTATGTTCCGTGCCACCGCAGCCATATGGACTATATGCTGCTGTCGTACGTTCTGTACCACCAGGGGCTGGTTCCGCCGCACATCGCTGCCGGTATCAACCTGAACTTCTGGCCAGCAGGTCCGATTTTCCGTCGTCTGGGCGCGTTCTTTATTCGTCGTACCTTCAAGGGCAACAAGCTCTATTCCACCGTTTTCCGCGAATACCTGGGCGAGTTGTTCAGCCGCGGCTACTCGGTTGAATACTTTGTCGAAGGAGGCCGTTCACGTACCGGGCGTCTGCTCGACCCGAAAACCGGCACGCTGTCGATGACCATTCAGGCGATGCTGCGCGGCGGTACGCGTCCGATTACCCTCGTCCCCATCTACATCGGCTACGAGCACGTAATGGAAGTGGGCACGTACGCGAAAGAGCTGCGTGGCGCGACGAAAGAGAAAGAGAGTTTGCCGCAAATGCTGCGTGGCTTGAGCAAGCTGCGTAATCTGGGTCAGGGTTATGTCAACTTTGGCGAACCGATGCCATTGATGACTTACCTCAACCAGCATGTACCGGAGTGGCGTGAATCGATCGATCCTATCGAGTCCATCCGTCCGGCCTGGCTGACGCCGACGGTAAATAGCATTGCCGCCGATCTGATGGTACGCATTAACAATGCAGGCGCGGCCAATGCCATGAACCTGTGCTGTACCGCGCTGTTGGCCTCCCGCCAGCGCTCTCTGACCCGTGAGCAACTGACTGAACAGCTCGACTGCTATCTGAGTCTGCTGCGCAACGTGCCGTATGCGGCAGATTGTACGGTTCCTGCGCAGAGCGCCAGTGAATTGATCGACCACGCCTTACAGATGAATAAGTTTGAGGTCGAGAAAGACACCATCGGTGACATCATCATTCTGCCGCGCGAGCAGGCGGTATTGATGACGTATTACCGCAACAACATTGCGCATATGCTGGTTCTGCCTTCGTTGATGGCAGCCATTGTGACTCAGCATCGTCGTATTTCTCGCGCCGCGCTACAGCAGCATATTGATGCGCTGTACCCGATGCTGAAAGCAGAGCTGTTCTTACGTTGGGAGCGTGATGAACTCGCCGGAGTGATTGACGAACTGGCCAGCGAAATGCAGCGCCAGGGACTGATCGCCCTGAACGATGACGAACTGCATATCAATCCGGCCCGCTCTCGTACGCTACAGCTGTTGGCGGCGGGTGCTCGCGAGACGTTGCAACGCTACGCCATTACCTTCTGGCTGCTGAGCGCGAACCCGTCTATCAACCGTGGCACACTGGAGAAAGAGAGCCGCACCGTGGCGCAACGCCTCTCCGTACTGCACGGCATTAACGCGCCGGAATTCTTCGATAAAGCCGTGTTCAGCTCTCTGGTGCTGACGCTGCGTGACGAGGGATTCATCAGCGATACCGGAGATGCCGAACCGGAAGAGACGATGAAGATCTATCAGATGTTGGCCGAACTGGTCACGTCAGATGTGCGTCTGACCATCGAGAGCGCCACACAGGGCGAGTAAGCATAAAAAAACCGGTCGAAATGAAATGACCGGTTTTTTATTTTGCAGGCTAAGCCAAACTCAAAAATGCCAGTAGCTCATCGCCAGCCCTAAGAACAGCACCAGACCGACGTAGTTATTGTTCATAAACGCTTTAAAACAGGCATCACGCTCGCGATTGACGATCAGTTTCTGCTGATATACAAACAGCGCGCCAGCCACCAGCAGAGACCAGTAATAACCCAGTCCCAGCCCGTTTAGCCAACCCACCAGCGCCATCAGCACCAGTACGCCCACCTGCAGGATACCAATGATCAGCTTGTCGTTTTGACCGAACAGAATCGCAGTCGATTTAATGCCGATCTTCAGGTCATCATCGCGGTCAACCATCGCATACTGCGTGTCGTAGGCCACCGCCCAGAGAATATTGGCGAGGAACATCAGCCAGCAGCTCAGCGGTACGGACTCGCTCACGGCGGCGAACGCCATCGGGATCGACCAGCCAAACGCCGCCCCCAGCACCACCTGCGGCAGGTGCGTATAGCGTTTCATGAACGGGTAAACCCACGCCAGCGCTAACGCCGCAACGGACAACAAAATGGTCATCGTGTTGAGCGTCAAAACCAGCAGGAAGGCCAGCAGTACCAATACGACGAACAGCGTTCGGGCCTCTTTTTCAGTGACGGCCCCGCTCGGCAGCGGTCGATTTGCGGTGCGTTTAACGTGTCCGTCAAATTTCCTGTCGGCATAATCATTCACCACGCAGCCGGCGGCGCGCATTAACCAAACGCCAGCGACAAAAACCGCCAGGATCCACAATTGCGGCATGCCTGGGGTTGCCACCCACAATGCCCACAGCGTAGGCCAGAGCAGCAGTAAGGCACCGATTGGCTTATCCGTACGCATCAAGCGGTGAAATGCCAGCAGCTTATTCTGCGTCAGACTCCACTCCATCTTTATCTTCCTCTCAGTACAACGGCGATGCAGGTAGAAAAAGCTCGGTAAGCATCAGCGGCTTACCGCTCAGCCGCAGGCGGGAACGGCGCCCCCACAGCGCTGCATCGCGGCCAATCTCAATAAAATCTCGGGTCAATGTCGATGATGTAAACAGGTAACGTCCGAGCGGGGTTTTCCCCAGATTTTGTAAGGCCAGCTCAGGGCCGCACAAGGTTGATTCAGGCACCACGGTCCGCCCGGCAAGCCAGGGTTCACCATCCGCGCATAACAGGATCTCACGTAACCAATAACGGGACTCTTTAGGCAGCAGCGGCAGCTCTTCAGGCACCTCATTTTGCCCAACGAATGCTTCGCGAATCAACGTTACGGTGACCTGTTTTCCCTGCTGCTCAAAACGTTTAGTCATGGAATCTTCCAGTAACAACCAGTCGAGCAGTTGGGCGTCCAGCGCCGGGATCGCATCAAAATAACGCAGCGCACGCAGTTGCGTTAACGCAGGGTGTGGCATGCCTTACTCTCCGATTTATAACTTGAAGGCATTGTATCGCAGAAAATGCATTACGGGGTGAGCAAACACAATTAAGTGATCGCCAGAGCAACATAAGTGTAACAATTAGCACCGAAGGATAAAAAAAGGTGCGCCAGGAGACGCACCAGTTGTTGCAAAATCAACAATGCGGGGCGATGTTTACCCCTTGCCTTTTACACTGCTGATAAAGGTGGATCGGGCAGATTTGGATCCCAGACGCTCAGCTTCATCAAGCAGCTTCAGCGCTTTATCGACATCGCCTTTCGCAACGGCATCCTTAATGCCCTGGTTAAAATAACTTTCCGTGTCGTTCAGCATCGGCTCACTTTTCTTCACCGGTTGTGGCGCTGGAGCAGCAACGGCTGCTGCCGGAGCCGCATAGGTCACCGCAGGCGCGGCGGTATTGCCCACCGTGACAGGACCAGGGCCGGATGAGCCAAACAGCGGCCCGACCAGAACACTGGAGGAGGAGCTGGTTTTGACTTTCAGTTTCAGTAAACCGTCGGTGGTATGACGGGCGATCGGGTCTGGAATATCCGGAATAGCGTTACCTACGCCCTTGGCATAGGCTTTTGCCGGGTCAAGCAGGGTTGTGGTCTGCTGGAGATCTTTATCAGTGGTAAAGACCAAAACATAGAGTTTTTGCTGACCCAGCGCTGGCGTCAGACGCATTACTCCTTCCAGACGATCGGCACTCATCACGCCGGGCTCCTGGTAGGTAAAATAGCTGCTGGGGAAGAACGCAGATGGCGTCATGTTTTGGTCAAGAATTAATACGTTTGGCGCAAATACGCTGGTTTGTTTATTCACTTCACTGGACAGCGTCAGGGTGAGTTCGCCAATATTCGCCGGGACGCTATACGCAGCGACCGGGCCGGTAATACCGGCGACATCCAGACGCTGACCCGCTGTCGCAAGCGGCGAAGACTGGGTTTTGGATTGATCAACAGGCGTCCAGGTTAACTGCTGCAGCGCCGCAGTGGGAATAGATGGGGCCGCGGTGGTGTTCTGCGGAACAATATTCACATCGGCCAGGCTGATGCCAGGAGCGCTGGCAAATAACCCTGCAGATAAACAAAGGGCAACGAGACTTTTCTTCATTTTCATTGTTATCACCTCAGATAGCATGGGTTCAGCGGTGGCCAGGCAATAGCGCGCTAAACCGTAATCAAGAGGGGCTTGCGCCCCTCTTTCGGTCTTTACGTCAGGTTAGTGCTGAATTACCACCAGATTTCCATCTGGGCACCGAAGGACCACTCATCGTTGTCGCCACGGCTGGTTGTGCTGAGGCCAGAGTTCGTTGCCGCTGCGAATTTGGTTACGTCGTTACCATTTTTGATGTAACCCCACTCTTCATCCCATTTTGCATAGGTTGCGAAGACGCGGATTGCCGGACGAGACCAGATGCTGTCACCCGCCTGCCATTGTTGGGCCAGGGTGATTTTGTACTGGCTGTTGCGATCGCTGGTCTGCTGAGATTTGACGTTGTCGTAACCGACTTCCAGCAGGGTGCTCATGATTGGCGTCCATTTATACATCGGGCGAATACCGACGGTGTACCATTCGGTCCCCAGGTCGTTATCCATGTCGAGGTTCTGGTACATACCGACGTACATCAGGTCCCACTTGTCGCCCAGGGAGATTGCACCGTGGTCCAGCACGCGGAACAGGCTACCGTTGTTATTCACAACGTTGTTGGCATAGTTGGTTTTAACGCCAGTAACGGGATCTTCAATGGTCGTAGTGGAAGAACCATAAGAACCCTGGTTCAGGCCTTTGCCCTGGGTGGTCATGGAATCTGTGGCGTACTGAACGACAAACTTGTTGTAGCCCTTCAGCATGCTCTGGGTATGTTCAGCGGTGAACATCCAACCATCTTTAGATGCGCCGTCCGCCAGCCTGTAATCATCGGTGGTATTCGCGCGACCATAGTCAACGCCCAGTTCCAACATCCCATCCGGGTTAGTTGCCAACTGCGCTAAACGAACGTCAAATACATCGTTCGCGGTGTCTTTGGTACGATCATAGATATTCTGGCTGCTGAAAGCGTATGAACCACCCGCTTCCTGTGAACGGCTCGCTGCCAAAGACAGTTTACCGAAGCCCAGATCGATGTTTTCAATACCGGCGCCAGGACCTGAAATATCCCAGTAGTAGAAGTCGATCATGTGTACGTCATGACGCTGGTAGAAGCGCTTACCGGCCCAGATAGTGGAGCCTGGCAGCCATTCGATCAGGTTTTTACCCTGCACGTTAGCTTCACGGAATGCCGGGTCTGTGCCTTCCCAGTCATTCTGCTGTGCGACGGAGTAAGCAACGTTGGTGTCGAAGTAGAAGCTCTTATCGCCTTCTTTCCACACTTCCTGACCTAATTTGATTTCCGCATAGGTTTCACATTCGTTACCGAGACGGTATTTACTTTGTGCACCGGTTGCCTGGAAACACTGTTGTTCACCGCCACTCCCTGTCCAGCCAATACCGGAACGAGCGTAACCGTGGAAATCTACAGCCATTGCCTGAACAGACATAATGCCTGCTGCTACAGCAACCGCCAGAGGGAGTTTGCGCAGAGTAATCATCGTTCTATCTCCTGAGATCATTGCTTTTCTTTAAACGCGTCCCCCTTCGGGCTGCCTCTTTGTTGGCTGCGTTCTTTCACCCCAGTCGCGTACTCTTTGTACACTCTCGGGGATTCATTTACTTGCCGCCTCGATGTAGCTTCGAATGGCTTTGCGTTTCGTTTTTTATGGGGACCTTAAACGCCCGGCTCTTGATGCAACCGACGACATGCAGTGCCATCCTCACGGAACAGATGGCAACGCTCTGGCGGCAGGCCGATGGCGAATGTGGCACCCTCTTCTACCAACACCACGTCGTTCTGGCGGTAAACCAGGTTTTGACGGATGGCGGGGATCTGGATATGAATTTGAGTTTCGTGACCAAGCTGCTCGACCACCTGCACTTCACCTTCGAGGGTGACATCGGCGATATCGCTGGGCAGCAGATGTTCCGGGCGGATACCTAAAGACATGTTGGCACCAACCTGTACCGCATGGCTGTCCACTGGTAGCCATATTTGCTGGCGGTTGGGCAGTTCAACCTGCACCTGATCGATGGCCGTCCCGGTGACTTTCACCGGCAGGAAGTTCATCTTCGGCGAGCCAATAAACCCGGCAACAAAGCGGTCAGCCGGATAGTGGTATAGCTCCAGCGGTTTGCCGACCTGCGCCACGCGACCAGCATCCAGCACCACAATTTTGTCGGCCAGCGTCATCGCTTCGACCTGATCGTGGGTGACGTAAATCATCGTGCGGCCCAGACGTTTATGCAGGCGGGAGATTTCAATACGCATTTGCACACGCAGAGCGGCGTCGAGGTTCGACAGCGGTTCATCCAGCAGGAATACGCGCGGCTCGGCAACCAGCGTTCGGCCAATCGCCACACGCTGACGTTGTCCGCCGGAAAGCGCTTTCGGTTTACGCTCCAGCAGGTGCGCCAGTTGCAGAACTTCCGCGACCTGATTCACGCGCTGATTCATCACCTCTTTTTTTGCGCCAGCCAGTTTGAGGCCAAACGACATGTTTTCTGCGACGGATAAATGGGGATACAACGCGTAGGACTGAAAGACCATGCCCACGCCGCGTTCGGCGGGGGGAATGTCGTTCATCCGGGTCTCCCCGATAAACAGGTCGCCACTGGTGATGGTTTCAAGTCCGGCGATCATACGCAGCAAGGTCGACTTACCGCAGCCTGACGGTCCGACAAACACCACGAATTCCCCTTCGTGAATGTCGAGATTGATATCTTTCGATACCACCACGTCACCCCAGGCTTTCGTTACATTTCGCAGCTGTACGCTCGCCATGCCCTTCTCCCTTCGTTACAACCTGTCATCGACAGCAACATTCATGATGGGCTGACTATGCGTGATCCCTTGACTGCGTGAATCCTCCACCCCCGGCTTTTTTATGGGGGAGGAGGCGGGAGGATGAGAGAACAGCGTCTGAGACCCGGGCCGTACGCCGCGGAGGAATTTCGTGATGCAGCCTGCAAAAATCAGTGGGTTTTTATGTGCGCCAGTACGCAATACTCACATTTATGTAACACAGATCACATAAAGAGCGGGTGGGGCGTAGGGGTAAGGAGGATGGAAAGAGGTTGTCGTATAAAGAAACTAGTAACCGTTAAGCCACCTCTGCAAAATCACCAAACAGGATGGGAACTATGAAAATCAAAACTGGCGCACGCATCCTCGCATTGTCTGCATTAACGACGATGATGTTTTCCGCCTCGGCTCTCGCCAAGATTGAAGAAGGTAAGCTGGTTATCTGGATTAACGGCGACAAAGGCTATAACGGCCTCGCTGAAGTGGGCAAAAAATTCGAGAAAGACACCGGTATCAAAGTCACCATTGAGCACCCGGACAAACTGGAAGAGAAGTTCCCACAGGTTGCCGCGACTGGCGATGGCCCGGACATCATCTTCTGGGCACATGACCGTTTTGGCGGCTACGCTCAGTCTGGCCTGCTGGCTGAAATCACCCCAGATAAAGCGTTCCAGGACAAACTCTATCCGTTCACCTGGGATGCCGTACGCTATAACGGCAAACTGATTGCCTACCCGATCGCGGTTGAAGCGCTGTCGTTGATTTATAACAAAGACCTCGTTCCGAACCCGCCAAAAACATGGGAAGAAATTCCTGCACTGGATAAAGAACTGAAGGCGAAAGGAAAATCCGCGCTGATGTTCAACCTGCAAGAACCGTACTTCACCTGGCCGCTGATTGCCGCCGACGGCGGTTACGCGTTCAAGTTTGAAAACGGCAAGTACGACGTGAAAGACGTCGGCGTGGACAACGCGGGCGCAAAAGCGGGTCTGACCTTCCTGGTTGATCTGATCAAGAATAAACACATGAACGCGGATACCGATTACTCCATCGCCGAAGCGGCCTTTAACAAAGGTGACACCGCGATGACCATCAACGGTCCGTGGGCGTGGTCCAACATCGATAAGAGCAAGGTGAATTACGGCGTTGCCCTGCTGCCAACCTTCAAGGGTAAACCGTCCAAACCGTTCGTGGGCGTTCTGAGCGCAGGTATCAACGCTGCCAGCCCGAACAAAGAACTCGCAAAAGAGTTCCTCGAAAACTACCTGCTGACCGATCAGGGTCTGGATGAAGTGAATAAGGACAAACCGCTGGGCGCGGTTGCGCTGAAATCCTTCCAGGATCAGTTAGCAAAAGACCCGCGTATCGCGGCTACCATGGATAACGCCCAGAAAGGCGAGATCATGCCGAACATCCCGCAGATGTCCGCATTCTGGTATGCCGTTCGTACCGCAGTGATCAACGCTGCCAGCGGCCGTCAGACCGTCGATGCCGCGCTGAAAGATGCACAAGGTCGTATCACCAAGTAATACGGTTTCCCTTATTTCTTAGGGAATCAGGTTTATTGAATACGTTGTTACGCGAAATCAATCGCGCTACATCGAGGCGGCAAGGAGGCAAATCCCCAGGAGCTTACATAAGTAAGTGACTGGGGTGAGCTTCCGCAGCCAACAAAGAGGTAGTGCGAAGGATAAAGCGTAAAGAGGATTGATCCCCATGGATGTCATTAAAAAGAAACACTGGTGGCAAAGCGACCGGCTGAAATGGTCAGTGATGGGTCTGCTTGGGCTGCTGGTCGGTTACCTTGTTGTTTTGATGTATGCTCAGGGGGAGTACCTGTTTGCCATCATGACGCTGATTTTAAGCTCTGCTGGCCTGTATATTTTTGCTAACCGTAAAGCCTACGCCTGGCGCTATGTTTACCCAGGCGTTGCAGGGATGGGGCTGTTTGTCCTGTTTCCGCTAATTTGTACTATCGCAATTGCCTTTACCAACTACAGCAGCACCAACCAACTGACCTTTGAACGTGCTCAGGAAGTCCTGATGGACCGTTCTTATCAGGCGGGGAAAACCTACAACTTCGGCCTGTATCCGGCGGGTACGGAGTGGCAACTGGCCCTCACCGACGGAGAAACCGGCAAGAATTATCTCTCCGACGCCTTTAAATTTGGCGGCGAACAGAAACTGCAGTTGAAAGAAGCCGAGGCGCTGCCAGCGGGCGAACGTGCGACGCTGCGTATCATCACGCAAAATCGCCAGGCGTTAACCCAACTCACCGCCATCCTGCCAGATGAAAGCAAAGTGATTATGAGTTCACTGCGCCAGTTTTCCGGCACGCAGCCACTCTATACGCTCGCTGATGACGGCACGCTTACCAACAGCCAAAGCGGCGTAAAATACCGCGCCAACAACGATATTGGTTATTATCAGGCAATTAACGCTGACGGTAGCTGGGGTAGCGAAAAACTCAGCCCAGGCTATACCGTTGCCATCGGTTGGGACAACTTCGCCCGCGTATTTACCGACGAAGGCATTCAGAAACCGTTCTTCGCCATCTTTGTCTGGACGGTGGTCTTCTCCGTTCTGACCGTGATCCTCACCGTGGCCGTGGGGATGGTACTGGCCTGTCTCGTACAGTGGGAGTCTCTCAAAGGCAAAGCGATTTACCGTGTCCTGCTGATTCTGCCGTATGCCGTACCGTCGTTTATTTCGATTCTGATTTTCAAAGGGCTGTTCAACCAGAGCTTCGGTGAAATCAACATGATGCTGAGCGCGCTGTTTGGCATCAAACCGGCCTGGTTCAGCGACCCAACCACCGCGCGTTCGATGATTATTATCGTCAACACCTGGCTTGGTTACCCGTACATGATGATCCTGTGCATGGGTCTGCTTAAAGCGATCCCTGACGACCTGTATGAAGCGTCGGCGATGGATGGTGCAGGTCCGTTCCAGAACTTCTTTAAGATTACGTTGCCGCTGCTGATTAAGCCGCTGACGCCGCTGATGATCGCCAGCTTCGCCTTTAACTTTAACAACTTCGTGCTGATTCAACTGTTGACCAACGGTGGTCCAGACCGTCTTGGTACCACCACGCCAGCAGGCTATACCGACCTGCTCGTGAGCTACACCTACCGTATCGCCTTCGAAGGCGGCGGTGGTCAGGACTTCGGTCTGGCGGCGGCGATTGCCACGCTGATCTTCCTGCTGGTCGGTGCGCTGGCCATCGTGAACCTGAAAGCCACGCGTATGAAGTTTGATTAAGGGAGACAACGAACATGGCTATGGTACAACCCAAATCTCAGAAACTGCGTCTCTTAACAACGCACTTGCTGCTGCTGATTTTCATTGCAGCGATCATGTTCCCGCTGCTGATGGTTATCGCTATCTCGTTGCGTGAAGGTAACTTTGCCACCGGCAGCCTGATCCCGGAAAACATCTCCTGGGAACACTGGAAACTGGCGCTGGGCTTTAGCGTTGAGCATGCGGATGGCCGCGTGACGCCGCCGCCGTTCCCGGTGCTGTTATGGCTGTGGAACTCGGTGAAAGTAGCCACCATTACCGCGATCGGTATCGTGACGCTTTCCACCACCTGCGCTTACGCCTTTGCCCGTATGCGTTTCCCGGGCAAAGCAACCCTGCTGAAAGGGATGCTGATATTCCAGATGTTCCCGGCGGTGCTGTCTCTGGTCGCGTTGTACGCTTTGTTTGACCGCCTGGGCCAGTACATTCCGTTTATTGGTCTGAACACTCACGGCGGCGTGATCTTCGCCTATCTCGGCGGTATTGCGCTGCATGTGTGGACGATTAAGGGCTATTTCGAAACCATCGACGGTTCGCTGGAAGAAGCGGCCGCGCTGGATGGCGCAACGCCGTGGCAGGCATTCCGCCTGGTGTTGCTACCGCTTTCCGTTCCGATTCTGGCGGTCGTGTTTATTCTGTCTTTCATTGCCGCGATTACCGAAGTACCGGTCGCATCACTGCTGCTGCGTGATGTGAACAGCTATACCCTTGCGGTAGGTATGCAGCAGTACCTCAATCCACAGAACTATTTGTGGGGCGACTTTGCCGCCGCAGCTGTACTTTCAGCCATTCCGATCACTCTGGTGTTCCTGCTGGCACAGCGCTGGCTGGTCAACGGACTGACGGCGGGTGGTGTGAAAGGTTAAGTTTTACCGAAGTAACTGCCCGGCAACGGGCAATGCCACTGCAACCCTCAACTTATGTTATCCCTACCTGTGACTGTTATTCGGCGCTCTCCGGAGCGCCCTTTTTTTATGTTATTTTGCATTACGCTTACGATTATTTCCTTTCGTGCCCCCCATCACTGCAAATCAATTTTTCGCCTGAAACTCGACAAATTAAACAGAATTAAGATCACAGAAAAGACAAAACATAATTGCAATGTAAAAAATGATAATTGTCTTCCCTGCCTGTTAAATTCACCATCACCGCACTGATCAAAAGAGCTGTACCCTTTAAGGCAGGTCTGAATGAACACTCAATATAATTCCAGTTATATTTTTTCGATTACATTAGTCGCAACATTAGGAGGGTTATTATTCGGCTATGACACGGCTGTCATTTCCGGAACGGTAGAATCCTTAAATACCGTATTTGTCGCCCCACAACACTTAAGTGAGTCCGCTGCCAACTCGCTGTTAGGTTTTTGCGTCGCCAGTGCGTTGATTGGTTGCATCATCGGCGGCGCGCTGGGCGGCTATTGCAGTAACCGGTTTGGTCGTCGGGACTCGCTGAAAATCGCCGCCCTGCTGTTCTTTATTTCCGGCATTGGATCCGCCTGGCCAGAATTAGGCTTTACGACGATTAATCCAGATAACGCGGTACCTGTTTATTTAGCCGGATACGTTCCCGAATTTGTTATTTATCGCATCATTGGTGGTATTGGGGTAGGTTTAGCCTCAATGCTCTCACCAATGTATATTGCTGAACTGGCACCCGCACACATTCGTGGGAAACTGGTGTCATTTAACCAGTTCGCCATTATTTTTGGTCAACTATTGGTGTATTGCGTTAACTATTTTATCGCTCGTTCAGGTGACGCTAACTGGCTGAATACTGATGGCTGGCGATATATGTTTGCGTCCGAAAGTATTCCCGCTCTGCTATTTTTACTGCTGCTGTATACCGTACCAGAAAGCCCACGCTGGCTGATGGCGCGTGGTAGACATGAACAAGCGGAAGGTATTCTGCGCAAAATTATGGGCAGCACCCTCGCCGCCCAGGCCATACAGGAGATCAATCAGTCTCTGGAACATGGTCGTAAAACCGGCGGTCGACTGCTGATGTTTGGCGCAGGCGTTATCGTCATCGGCGTGATGCTGTCTATCTTCCAGCAATTCGTCGGTATTAACGTCGTGCTCTACTATGCCCCGGAAGTGTTTAAAACGCTGGGAGCCAGCACTGACGTGGCGCTGTTGCAGACCATTATTGTTGGCGTGATCAACCTAAGCTTTACCGTATTGGCGATCATGACGGTGGATAAATTTGGTCGCAAACCGCTGCAGATTATTGGCGCCTTAGGCATGGCCATCGGTATGTTCAGCCTCGGAACCGCCTTTTATACCCAGGCTTCCGGGCTGGTTGCGTTACTGTCGATGCTGTTTTATGTCGCCGCATTCGCCATGTCCTGGGGACCGGTTTGTTGGGTGCTGCTGGCCGAAATCTTCCCCAATGCGATTCGTGGCAAAGCGCTCGCCATTGCGGTTGCCGCGCAATGGCTGGCGAACTACTTCGTTTCCTGGACTTTCCCGATGATGGACAAAAATTCGTGGCTGATTTCCCATTTCCACAACGGTTTCTCCTACTGGATTTACGGTTGTATGGGCATTCTGGCCGCGCTGTTTATGTGGAAGTTTGTGCCGGAAACCAAAGGCAAAACGCTGGAAGAACTTGAAGAGCTGTGGGAGCCCGCAGCGGAGAAAACCCAGCCGGCCTCTGCGCAGTAATTCTTACCCAAAACACGCCGCAGCCCAATTGCGGCGTGTTGTCTTTTACTCTCGCTTCAGCCGTTTGGAATTACACAGCCACAGGGTGATCACCAGCAGCAGGATCGCCGCAGAATAGATCAGCACATCCATCGGCGCTTTATGATCGACAATGATCAACCGCACAATCGCAGTGATCCCGATATAGACAAAGTAGCGCAGCGGAAAGTGAAAACCTGACTGAAAGTACTTCACAATCAGCGCGATAAATTCAAAGTAGAGAAAGTAAACCACCAGCCCTTCCACCAGTTCATATTTGCTGGTTTGTTCCGGCGCGAATAGCACATCCGCCAGATGCAGCGTTTCTTTCCCGAGGAATACGACCAGGATCAGGCCCAGACTCAGCAACCCCAGATTCAACACGGTCTGTAAAATAGTGGAGATGAACTCCACGCGTGGACGAGATAGCGACGTCATAACAGCACCTCTTACTCAGTGGCAAGGTTCCTGTATAACGCAAAAATGTGACAGAGATCTACATTTTTTGTTTATATTTTGTGCAAGAAAGGTCAGCAGGGAATGATGAGTGCCACGACACATTTCACAGGATGAATTATGCAGCTAAGACAATCCGCTGTTCGCAACGTTACCTGCGGTGAGAACGTGGTGATCTATGAACCCGCAAATCTCTACGACTGCACATTGGGTGACAACGTTTTTGTCGGACCATTTGTTGAAATCCAGGGTAATACGCAGATTGGCGCAGACAGCAAAATTCAGTCGCACACCTTCATCTGCGAATATGTCACCCTCGGCGCCCGCTGTTTTATCGGTCACGGCGTGATGTTCGCCAACGATATGTTTCGCGAAGGAAAACCCAATGCCGACCGCAACAGTTGGGGACGTATTACGATTGGCGACGATGTCTCGATCGGTAGCGGAGCGACCATTCTGGCGGTCACTATCTGTGATGGCGTGGTCGTCGGCGCGGGAAGCGTGGTGACCAAATCGATCACCGAGAAAGGCGTGTATGCGGGAAATCCGGCAAAATTATTACGTCGTTTATAGAGCCGGATAAGCGCAGGTCCCATCCGGCCATCTATCAGCGGAAGTTTTCACTCCTGTCGCTGGTCATGTCGTACAGACCAAACTTACGTCCAAGCTGCTGGCCGCCATCGCGTGTTAACGGCGTCCAGCCAATCGCCGCACGACTGCGGGTTGGGCCTGACGAGAACAGATCCAGCGGCACAGAAACGTACACCCCTTTGGTAAAATCACCCTCTCCGTACTCATCCGGCGAGGCGTCGGTGATGGTCGCATAGCCGCCCACCACTACGCCGCTGTCAAAGCGTTTCGCCACTTCCAGCGTTCCGCCCTTATCCCCCGCCAGATACTGCCCCACGCTGGCTTTCACCAGTACATCCTGGGCGAACGAAGGATTCCAGTAAGCCGTCAAATGCCCGGTCTTCACGCTGTAGTCGGTGAACTTCATCATGTCCTGCGCGCTGCGCCAGTCACGCTGTTTCACGTAGTTGGCGTCAACACCAAACGCCCAGTTGCTGTCCAGCGGGCGATACAGCACTTCTGCCCCCGCTCCGCCGTACATAGTTTCCAGATAGCCCCCGTAAACCTGTCCGTAGAACCCGTTTCCGAGTGACTGGAAGTAGTTGGCCTGCAGGTTATTCACGTAGACATCGTTTTGCACATACTCACGCACATGGGTACGCACGCGTGGTAAATGCGAATCCTGCGGCGGGTTGGTGTAGTTAAACTTGTCATAGTTATTGGCGAGGTTGGCGAACAAACTCCCGGTGGTCAGCAGATGATCGGTAACCCACAAATCCGCCGTTCCCATCACGCCCAACTGATACATATAGAAGTTTTCCGGGCCGCCCACCGACTGATTTAGCACTGGATCGATGTGGAAATTGAAGCGTGACTTATCAATATACCAGCCCTGCTCGGTCGTTTTCGGTACCTCGGGTTCGACGCGTTTTTGTGCCAGCTGAGTTTCATGGCCCAACGGCTCGCCTTCCAGATGGCGCTTGAGGCTGGAAACCTCCGTTTCGGTCGTCACCTGCGGCAAGTTAAGGCGGTTTTCCGTAATGCGGATCGTGCGGATCCCATCGGGAAGATCGTTCATCACGATCCGGTTAGCACGCTCGATCCCTTCGCGCGAATCACGGTATTTCACCTGTTCACCCGTCACATACAGCGTATCGCCCTGCACCTGAATTTTAGGATCCGCCAGCCCGGCATTATATTTCAGCAGCGTTAACTGATTCGCCACCACCGAATGTTGCAGGATGGCATCCTGCGGCTGTGGTTGATATTTCGGGCGGGTATTGTCGTTATAGTTTGGTCGCAGATCGTTAAAGTTAGTCCGCAGCGTGACCCCAAACATCAAGGTGTTCCCGCGCTCATAGCTGAGGTTAACGTCGGCCCAATCGGTGACGCGATAAATAGCGCCGACGTTAAACTTGCTCTTCTGCTCCAACTTGCCGGCAAAATCCTGCTGGTAATTATTACCTTCATACTCCAGTTTCAGGCGCAGCGGCTGCCAGGGAGTCTGATACTCTACGCCGCCAAACAGCGACGCCGGGCCGTGGAACATCTGGCTACCGTCAATAGAACCGGCCTGCTTGTAGCTGTTATCGCGATGGCAGAATTTATCACTGTATGAGCAAAACGGATTGCTAACGTTGCCGCTGGTCCCGAGATATCCCCAGCCAAGGCCGAGAGAGAAATCAAACGGGCCCCAGGCTTTGTTCGCCACCACATACTCCGCATCAAACAGTCCGGTACCACCGATATCCCGCGCGCCAACCGCCACCTGCGGCATCCAGTAGCTCTCTTCCCACAGGCGAAGTTTGAGATCAAAAGCCTTATCTTTATAAGTCTGATCGCCAGAAAACGACTCCACGCCGCTGTATTTTTTGGTACGCACATCGGTATAGCGCAGGGTAGTTTCCAGCCAGGGGAAGAGTTGTACCGACGCAGAGTAGTAACGGTATTGATCGTTATCGCGGTAGTTAAGGCTCATTTCGCCTTCACGCGCCATGCGTGCGGTTGGGGTTTGCAGCAGTCCCACGCCGCCAAAATCCGACTGGGAAGGTCCAATGGGCGCGGGCCAGGTTTCACCGTGGCAGGCAACGCTTACGCCCAGCGCCAGTAAGCTGAGCAGATAAGTTTTTCTCATTATTCGGGTATCCGCTGGGTCAGGGTGCGAAGAATGTCGGCATTGATTTCATCCGGGGTGCTGCGCCAGACAGCATCAGAGAGCCCGACAAAAATGATGCTGCCGGGCATCGGCTCAACGTGACGTTTGTTCCAGTAGGCGACCGGGACTTTTTGCGTGCGTCCGTCGGGATAGATGACCCAGGCGTAGCTACGATCTGCGCCGCTGAGCCGACGTTGCCCATCGAGATAGCTGGCGATATCGCGCCCGGGTATAAACGGTTGTTTACCCGGATGACTAAGCAGGCCAAACAGCGTTATATCCGTTGGCTGCGGCCCGACCCACAACGTGTAATTGCCCTGCAACGGCGGGTTGCCTCGCTCACTGACGCGCACAACATCCGGGTCGAGATTAATCTTCTGTCTGCCGGTCACCTTCAGCGCCTGAATTTGCTGGCGCAATGCGTTGATAGCCGCGGCATCGTCACCACTTTCTTCAGCGCTGAGCATCGCCAGACGAGCCAGTAATGCCTGCTGCTGACGCTCTGCTTCCGTCGTTGCCCGCTCTTCGCTGATAACCGCTCCTGGCCACCAGCTATTACTCAACCGCGGCTGCCCAACCAGGTCGAGCAGATGTTCGGCCCCGGTCAACGTCTTTGGCTCTTCGCTGGCGGAGGTAAAGACCTTAACGCTACCCGCAGCAAAAACTGACGCTGCGCTCAGGCTCAATAGCAGCGCCACAACGGCTCGTTTCATCATGATTTTGCCGCCTTAATCAGCGTGGTTTTCACCGGGAAGTAACGTGCGCCAAGATACTGTTCCGATTGGCGAATCTGCCCTTCGCTGTCGATCCAGTAGCGGTTATGCCAGCGCGTTTGATCGGTGGTGACTTCTTCGTCAAGGATTCGTACTGGCGTATCTTCGCTACCAACCTTAATGGTGTCAGTGCCATCCCATTCGAAAACCGAGTGGGCGGTGGCATAGCGCACCTGCTGATGTTCGGTCCAGCCCATCGTGCGGGTCCACGTTGCCCCATCGACTATCTGGTTTGGTTTGATGAGCGGATCTGCCGCGAGATTATTCACCTCGATCAGGTTATCCCCGCCGAGATGCGTTTTCACCATGCGCCCAGACTGCGTGACGAGAATGGCCCGATCCTGAGTCACCCATTTCTGCTGTCCGTTTTCCGCGAACGCGAGTACCACAAACAGTTGTGGGCCGCCGTTGAGCTGCATGTACTGGCTGGCGTAGGGCATGTTTTTGATTTCATCGTCTGTCATCTGTACGCCGGGAGTACCAAACACGCTATCCCATAGCGAATGACCCAGCCCTTCGGTGGTGGCTGAGCACGCCTGCAATAACAGGCAAACCATTATCAGCGCTGGTCGCTTCACGACATTTCTCCGCAGCGGCAAAATAACCACACCGAAGTGTGGTTAGAATTAAACGTACCGGTATTACTGGGTACTGGTAGTTGTGGTGGTTGTGGTTCCGGTGTTAGAACCATCGCCGCCACCGGTTGCCGCAAGGGCAACCCCCACCGCAGAACTTACGGTGCTCGCGCTGGTTGCGGAGGAACTTCCTGCCGAAACCGACGCGGCAGCCGACCCTGCAGCCTCACCCACCTGAACGGGGGCAGCATAGACAGAAGTCGCCGCAAGCGCAGATATAGCCCAAAGGCCATACAGAACTTTTTTCATCACAAATTCCCTTCATTGTATGAATGGAGATTTACCCAAAAGAATTTCGGGCGAGATCGAGTATACACAAGCCAAAGTGTGCAAATTACGCCAGGCGGGAATTTAGGATAATTAGATAGCAAGAAATAAAATGATTAACGTAAGATAATTAATTCAATATAATCATAAATTTAAAATACAAAAACAAAAACACAACATCCGGTAATTCTGAAAAAACCAGAAACACGATAACGTTGAATGAATTATTTTAGGATTAAGCTCAATAAAGGTGTAAAGCAAAAGCGTAGATATTCGGGAGCCAGATTATAAAAAAGCCGATATTAATATCGGCTTTTTTTATAAGTAATCTGCAAATTCATTCGAATTGCAGCAAGGCGGCAAGATCGTTAATCCCCGGGAGCATAGATAGCTATGCGACCGGGGTTAACGAACGCAGCCAACACCGCTGCGGCTCGAAGGAAGAAGCAGATTAACGCCAGGACTTATAACGGTTAATCAAACCGTTAGTTGAGCAATCATGGCTGGTGATTTCTTTATCATCATTCAGCTCTGGCAGAATGCGATTCGCCAGCTGTTTGCCCAGCTCAACGCCCCACTGGTCAAAGGTGAAGATATTCAGGATCGCGCCCTGAGTGAAGATTTTGTGCTCGTACAGCGCAATCAGCGCACCCAGGCTGAACGGTGTGATTTCGCGCAGCAGGATGGAGTTAGTTGGACGGTTACCTTCGAACACTTTGAACGGCACAACGTGGTCAAGCGTTGCCGGATCTTTACCCTGGTCGCGGTATTCCTGCTCAACCACTTCACGAGATTTACCAAAAGCCAGCGCTTCGGTCTGGGCGAAGAAGTTAGACAGCAGTTTCGGATGGTGATCCGACAGCGGGTTGTGGGTGATTGCCGGAGCGATGAAATCGCACGGAACCATTTTGGTACCCTGGTGAATCAGCTGGTAGAACGCATGCTGACCGTTAGTACCCGGCTCACCCCAGATGATTGGGCCTGTCTGGTAATCCACCGCATTGCCGTTACGGTCAACGTATTTACCGTTGGATTCCATATTGCCCTGCTGGAAGTAGGCCGCGAAACGGTGCATATACTGGTCGTACGGCAGAATCGCTTCGGTTTCAGCACCGAAGAAATTGTTGTACCAGATACCGATCAGCGCCAACAGCACCGGCAGGTTTTTCTCCGCCGGAGTGGTGGAGAAGTGTTTGTCCATGGCGTGCGCGCCAGAAAGCAGCTCAACAAAGTTGTCGAAGCCCACAGAAAGGATGATGGACAGACCGATTGCAGACCACAGGGAGTAACGACCGCCAACCCAGTCCCAGAACTCGAACATATTGGCGGTATCAATACCGAACTCGCCAACCGCTTTACCGTTAGTGGAGAGAGCTGCGAAGTGCTTGGCAACGTGCTTGTTGTCGCCAGCGGTCGCCAGGAACCAGTCGCGCGCGCTGTGGGCGTTAGTCATGGTTTCCTGAGTGGTGAAGGTTTTGGAAGCGACCAGGAACAGCGTAGTCTCCGGATTCACTTTCTTCAGCACTTCGGCAATGTGCGTACCATCGACGTTAGACACAAAGTGCATGTTCAGGTGATTTTTGTACGGGCGCAGCGCTTCGGTCACCATGAACGGGCCGAGGTCTGAACCGCCGATACCGATGTTCACGACATCAGTAATGGCTTTACCGGTATAGCCTTTCCAGCTTCCGGAGATAATCGCTTCAGAGAAGGATTTCATCTTCTCAAGCACCGCGTTCACTTCCGGCATCACATCTTTGCCGTCAACGATGATTGGAGTGTTGCTACGGTTGCGCAGCGCCACGTGCAGCACGGCACGGTCTTCAGTGCGGTTAATTTTCTCACCGGAGAACATGGACTTGATGGCGCCTGCCAAATCGGTCTCTTTCGCCAGATTCTGCAGTTTAGCCAGCGTCTCTTCAGTGATGCGGTTTTTGGAGAAATCCACCAGCATCAGATCGTCAAACGTAGCGGAAAATTTAGCGAAACGATCGCTATCTTTCGCGAACAGATCCGCGATAGTAACGTCTTTCATCTCTTCAAAGTGTTTTTGTAGTGCCTGCCAGGCTGAGGTCTGCGTTGGATTGATGTTTTTCATTAGCAATACTCTTCTGATTTTGAGAATTGTGACTGAGATCGATTGTAACGCCAGTCACAGAAAAGTGTGATTGTTTTAATGCCATCGCCCTTGTATCCATCGAACCAGGGTAAAAAGTATAGATGTTATAAGCGCTGTTACTGAACGGAAACGCAGCATGAAAAATCCGCATAATCCCAGCGTTGACAGTGCAAGCTACACATTTTATTTATAAATACGGTATTTGCATTTGCGCCTGCACCGGTTTTCGTTCTGCCTTATGTGCCATGGTCGCTCTATTCATTCCCTGACACGAGGTAGTTATGACTGATGTAGTTGTCTCCAAGTTTGGCGGTACCAGCGTGGCGGATTTTGATGCCATGAATCGCAGCGCTGATGTGGTACTTTCTGATGCTAACGTCCGTGTAGTGGTACTTTCCGCTTCCGCTGGAATTACCAACCTGCTGGTCGCACTGGCTGAAGGGCTGGAGCCAACCGAGCGCTTCGAAAAACTCGACGCCATTCGTCAAATTCAGTTCAATATTCTGGAACGCCTGCGTTATCCGAACGTAATTCGTGAAGAGATTGAACGTCTGCTGGAAAACATCACCACGCTGGCAGAAGCGGCGTCACTGGCGACCTCAACCGCCCTGACCGACGAACTGGTCAGCCACGGTGAACTGATGTCCACCCTGTTGTTCGTCGAAATCCTGCGTGAACGCAACGTGCAAGCGCAGTGGTTTGACGTGCGTAAAGTGATGCGCACCAACGATCGTTTTGGTCGCGCAGAACCCGACGTCGCGGCGCTGGCTGAACTGGCAACGCTTCAGTTGGCCCCGCGTCTGAGCGAAGGTCTGGTAATCACTCAGGGTTTTATCGGCAGCGAAGGCAAAGGCCGCACCACCACGTTGGGGCGCGGCGGTAGCGATTATACAGCCGCCCTGCTGGCCGAAGCGCTGCACGCAACGCGCGTCGATATCTGGACCGATGTTCCAGGCATTTACACTACCGATCCGCGCGTTGTTCCTGCTGCGCAGCGTATTGATGAAATCGCCTTTGAAGAGGCCGCGGAAATGGCGACCTTTGGCGCGAAAGTGCTGCACCCGGCAACCCTGTTGCCGGCCGTACGTAGCGATATCCCGGTATTTGTTGGCTCCAGCAAGGATCCAAAAGCAGGCGGTACGCTGGTCTGCAATAAAACCGCGAATCCACCGCTGTTCCGTGCGCTGGCGCTACGCCGTAAGCAGACGCTGCTGACGCTGCATAGCCTGAATATGCTGCACTCTCGCGGCTTTTTAGCAGAAGTGTTCGGCATCCTTGCACGCCACAATATCTCGGTAGATTTAATTACCACATCTGAAGTCAGCGTAGCGCTGACGCTGGATACCACCGGTTCAACCTCCACCGGCGATACGCTGTTAACGCAGTCTCTGCTGATGGAACTGTCTGCCCTGTGCCGGGTTGAAGTCGAAGAAGGCCTGGCGTTGGTGGCGTTGATTGGCAACGACCTGTCCAAAGCCTGCGGCGTGGGTAAAGAGGTGTTTGGTGTACTGGAGCCGTTCAACATCCGCATGATTTGCTACGGCGCGTCCAGCCATAACCTGTGCTTCCTGGTGCCCGGTAGCGAAGCCGAACAGGTGGTACAGAAGCTGCACCATAATTTGTTTGAATAATATTTCATCACGCGATAAACAATAACTATAGCCGGGCTCGAACCCGGCTTTTTTATAACAACACAACACATTTCAATCGCAAGGAAGATAACATGCTCGCTACTCTCACGCGGCTGTTCCCGTTATGGGCGCTGCTGCTCTCTGTTATTGCGTATTACACGCCCTCCACCTTTACGCCTGTCGGGCCATTCGTTCCGTCGTTGCTGATGCTGATCATGTTCGGCATGGGCGTTCACCTGAAGGTGGACGACTTTAAACGCGTACTTTCACGCCCCGCACCGGTCGCAGCGGGTATTTTCCTGCACTATCTGGTGATGCCGCTCGCCGCATGGATTTTGGCGCTGGCATTTAATATGCCGCCGGAACTGTCGGCAGGGATGGTGCTGGTCGGTAGCGTCGCCAGCGGAACCGCATCGAACGTCATGATCTATCTGGCAAAAGGTGATGTGGCGCTCTCCGTGACTATTTCATCGGTTTCAACGCTGGTCGGCGTTGTCGCCACGCCGCTGCTGACACGGCTGTATGTCGACGCGCATATCCAGGTGGATGTGATGGGTATGCTGCTGAGTATTCTGCAGATCGTGGTCATTCCGATTGCTTTGGGGCTGGTCATTCACCATCTGTTCCCACGCGTCGTAAAAGCCGTGGAACCGTATCTGCCGGCGTTTTCTATGGTGTGCATCCTGGCGATCATCAGCGCCGTCGTGGCGGGTTCCGCCTCGCACATTGCGTCTGTCGGCTTTGTGGTGATTATCGCCGTGATCCTGCATAACACCATTGGCTTGCTCGGCGGCTACTGGGGCGGAAAACTGTTTGGTTTCGACGAGTCAACCTGTCGTACGTTGGCTATTGAAGTGGGCATGCAGAATTCAGGGCTTGCCGCTGCGCTGGGCAAAATCTACTTTGGCCCGCTTGCGGCGCTGCCCGGCGCATTGTTCTCGGTCTGGCATAACCTTTCCGGTTCGCTGCTGGCAGGTTACTGGTCCGGTAAACCGATTGAAGAAAAAGAACGCCGCTAATTGGCGGCGGCAGGCCGGATAGCGGCTAACACCTTATCCGGCCTACCCAGCCTCTGCACTTTGCCGTACACTGCGGATATCGGCTAACAGAGGGCACCCTTATGGCACTCCCCCGCATTACCCAAAAAGAGATGACCGAGCGCGAACAGCGTGAACTGAAAACGCTGCTCGACCGCGCGCGCATTGCGCATGGTCGACTGCTGACCAACGCTGAGACCAACAGCATCAAGAAAGAGTACATCGATAAACTGATGGCCTTGCGCGAAGCAGAAGCTAAAAAAGCCCGCCAGTTGAAGAAAAAGCAGGCTTACAAACCGGATGCGGAAGCATCATTTTCCTGGTCAGCGAATACGCCAACGCGCGGCAGACGTTAACGCCCTTTCTTCTTACGCCCCGGCGAGGTAAAACGCTTCCCGTTTGCCGCCGGGCGCGATTTCTCTTTCTCTGCCGATTTTTCGATTTTCACCACCGGGCGCTTAATGCCTGCGGTTTTTGGCTTCGCTTTCGCCTTCGGTTTGGCTTCTGAGGACGAGTTCTCAATCAGCTTGAACAGGTCGATCAGTTCGTCATCCGTCAGGTCACGCCATTCACCCAGCGGCAGGCCGGACAGACCAACGTTCATGATACGTGTACGCTCAAGCTTAGTAACTTCATAGCCAAAGTGCTCGCACATACGACGGATCTGGCGGTTCAGCCCCTGAATCAGCGTGATACGAAACACAAACGGCGCTTCTTTCTTGACCTTACATTTCTTGGTGACGGTGCCAAGGATTGGCACACCGGCACTCATCCCACGGATAAAGTCATCAGTGACCGGCTTATCTACCGTCACCAGATACTCTTTTTCGTGATCGTTACCGGCACGCAGGATTTTATTCACCAGGTCGCCGTGGTTGGTCAGAAAGATAAGCCCCTGGGAATCTTTGTCCAGACGACCGATTGGGAACACGCGCTTGCTGTGGTTAACGAAATCAACAATGTTGTCGCGTTCGCTGTCTTCAGTGGTGCTGACAATCCCTACCGGCTTGTTCAGCGCGATAAAAACCAGATCTTCCGCTTCACGCGGCTCAATCAACCGACCATTCACTTTTACGACGTCGCCAGGCATCACCTGATCGCCAATGGTGGCGCGTTTACCATTCAGGAAGACATTCCCTTGTTCGATAAAGCGATCCGCCTCGCGGCGCGAGCAGATTCCGCTTTCACTGATGTATTTATTTAATCGGATGGATGAGTCGGGCAGCATAATTTCTCCTTTGACAGCGAAATATACCCTACCTTGCGGGGGATAAAAAAGCAGAGCGTGAAAATGTGCTATCGCATCTGATTACGTAATGCCTGCGGGCTGATTCCAAATCGTTTTTGAAAGTGGTAACGCAAAGAGTTTGCGCTGCCGAACCCGGTTTGCTGCGCGATCTGCTCAATACTGATATGGGATGTATTGAGCGCCTGCTGCGCACGGTTTAGCCGTTCATTCATCAGCCAACGTGCGGGAGTAAGCCCCGTTGACTCCTGAAATCGCCGCATCAACGTTCGGGGACTCATACCGACCTGGCTGGCCAGAGCGTCAAGAGTATGCTTCTGCGCGATATTGTTATGTAACCAGTCAAGCAAAAGACCAAAACGCTGGCTTTCCCGACTGCGGGCAACAGGACGCAGTTGCTGCTGAGTCTGGCTGCCATCCCTGTGGGGCTGCAGCACCAGGCGACGGGCCACGTTATTGGCAATCTCAAGTCCAAAATCAGTGCGCACCACATGCAAACATAAATCAATCCCTGCCGCACTACCTGCCGAAGTGAGCACGTCGTGGTCACCGACATACAGGACATCTTCCACGACGTTGATGGCGGGAAAGCGTCGCTGGAGTTCACTGACGTAACGCCAGTGCGTCGTCGCCTTACGCTCATCCAGCAAACCTGCCGCAGCCAGAACAAATACACCAGAACAGATAGAGATGACTCGACAACCGCGTTGATGTGCTTCACGAAGCGCATCGCATAATGCTTCCGGGACCGGTGAGCTCACGTCACGCCAGCCAGGAATGACAATAGTGTCTGCTTCTTGCAGCAATTCATATCCACCGTCCACAACGATACGAACCCCGCCAGTTGCCCTTAATTCACCTTGATCAACCGAAGCCACGGCAAAACGATACCAGCCCTCCCCCAGTTCAGGTCGCGGAAGCCCAAAAACTTCCACTGCGACGCCAAACTCGAAAGTACATAGCCCGTCATAAGCGAGTGCAACGACCAACGGGCGAGAAGATGTTGTCATGATCCTGGCGGAATCTGTCATGGTCAGAGGGTGTTTCGAGGTTAATTTTTTGATGAGATAAGAGGTAACACAACAGCTGATTTCACCACAAGAGAAAACAACAATATGAGTACCGTAACTGATATTCCAGCCGCTTCATCTGCACAAGCTATCGCCCATTTCCAGCAACGTCTGAATATGGAGACGGATTGTTCTGACGTTCATTCCGCGATGGCTGCTGACGACAAAGATTTTGTGCTTTTACATGTAGTGGGGAGTGCAGAGAGTTTTTCTCGTTGTCATATCCCTGGCGCGATTCATCTTCCCCATCGACTGATAAATACGGAATCCTTGAAAAAATGGCCACAGGACACACTGTTTGTCGTCTATTGCGCTGGCCCACACTGTAACGGGGCCGATCGCGCGGCGCTGAAGTTGGCGCAGCTAGGTCGACCGGTGAAAATAATGATTGGTGGTATTAAGGGCTGGGAGGACGAAGGCCTGGCGTTTGCCACTACGCAAAAGGACGCTGTTTCAATAGATTGACGTTGTTAAGTCCGAACGGGCTTTTCCAACAGGAGGTTGTGGTTAACCCGTTCGGCTTTCCCCCCTTCCAACATCGTGAGCCATATCAGTAAGGCGTTACGCTGATAGTGGTAGCATTAGCGTGGTTTGTAATTTTCTGATTACATGGAGAAATGATGGAACTGCTTTTATTGAGTAACTCGACGCTGCCGGGCAAAGGCTGGATGGAACATGCGCTACCACTGATTGCTGAGCAGCTGAATGGTCGCCGTACGGCGGTGTTTATTCCGTTCGCTGGCGTGACGCAAACCTGGGATGAATACACGGCGAAAACGGCAGCCATCTTTGCGCCAATGGGCGTCAACGTTACTGGCATTCATACCGTTGCCGATCCGATCGCTGCCATTGAAAACGCAGAGCTGGTGATTGTCGGCGGGGGTAACACCTTCCAGTTACTGAAAGAGAGCCGCGAGCGCGGACTGCTGGCGCCGATTGTGGATGTCGTCAAACGCGGTGCGCTGTACATCGGCTGGAGCGCAGGTTCTAACCTCGCCTGCCAGACCATCCGCACCACCAACGACATGCCGATTGTCGATCCAAAAGGTTTTGATGCCCTGGGTCTGTTCCCGCTGCAGATTAACCCACATTTCACCAATGCGCTTCCGGAAGGCCACAAAGGCGAAACGCGTGAACAGCGTATTCGCGAGCTGCTGGTTGTGGCACCAGAGCTGACGGTAATTGGTTTGCCGGAAGGAAACTGGATTAAGGTGAGTAACGGCCAGGCGGTTCTTGGCGGTCCGAACACCACTTACGTCTTTAAAGCGGGTGAAGACGCGGTTGCCCTCGAAGCAGGTCACTGCTTCTAACCGACGTTGCCGGATAACGGCATAAATGCCTTATCCGGCCAACCGGTCCACCTCACTCAATAATCGTCGCGCTCATCGTCCTCATCCGGCTGTTCCAGCACGCTATAGGCCACGGAACAAAACAGCGAGTTCAGACGCTGCATATCGCCCAGCAGCGCCAGGTGCAAGGAGCTGGTCTCGATGCTCTGCACGTTCTGCTGATGCAGACGGTCAACGTGCGCATGCGAATACCGACGGTTGAGAATACGGAAACGGTGCTTGCTACGGCGCAGACGTCGGGCGCTGGTCACGTCACCAGAGAAGAACACCGACATCGCCAGTTGCAGATTGCTGAGCAGTTGATCGAAGAGCGCATCCAGCTCTTTCAATCCTTCCACGGAGAATGCGCGACGGGCAGCCAGCGACTTATCCGCTATCTCACTGCCCATACGTTCGACAATATCGGAAGCCTGCTCGAGGTTAAGCGACATTTCGATAATCTCCGCCCAACGGCGTGATTCCTCTTCCGCCAGTTCATCCTTTGGCATCCGCGCCAGATAGAGCTTGATTGCCGTGTATAGCACGTTAATGTCGTCCGCCATCCTGCGCAGCTCTTTCTCTTCACGCGGCTCGCCGTGCATCACCTTCTTCAGCCCGTCCATCATCTGCTCCATCGCGTCGCCGATGCGCAGAGCTTCACGAGCGGCATTGGCCAGGGCCAGCGTCGGCGTATCCAGCGCACTGACGTCGAGATGTTTGGGCTTCAGATGCGCATCCAGCTCCGGCTCATCGCGGATGATGCGCTTACAAAAACGCGCCATCGGTTCTGCGAACGGCACCATCGCCACACAGCGCACCAGGTTGTAGAAGACATGGAAGTAAATAACCAGTTCAGATTTCGGCAGCGGCAGTTCATCCATCAGATTTGCCAGCGGATGAACAAACGGCAGGATAATCAGGCTTCCCACCAGCTTAAACAGCAGGCTACCGAGCGCCACACGGCGGGCGGCGGCGTTAGCGGCGCTGTTATTAAGCATCGCCAGCAGGCCAGAGCCGAGGTTGGCGCCAATCACCAGACACAACGCCACCGGGAACGAGATAATGCCTGCCGCGGTCAGCGTTGCCGTCAGCAGCACCGCCGCAAGGCTGGAGTAACTGATAATCGCGAACATAGCGCCAATCAGCGCATCCAGCATGATATCGCCGGTGAGCGAGGCGAAAATAACCTGTACGCCGTTAGCCTGGGTGATCGGTGTTACCGCCTGCACAATCAGTTCCAGCGCCAGTAAAATCAACCCCAGTCCAATACCAACCCGCCCCAGTTGCCCCACACGGGACTGCTTACGTCCGAGAAAGAAGATCACGCCGATAAAAATCAGCAGTGGCGACAGCCAGGAGAGATCGAAGGTCAGGATACGCGCCATCAGCGCGGTCCCGACGTCGGCGCCGAGTACAATCACCAGCGCAGGGGTGAGCGCGACGAGGTCCTGCGCGACAAACGAGGTCACCAGCATGGTGGTAGCGTTGCTGCTTTGCACCAGCGCCGTCACGCCGATACCCGCACAAAAGGCGAGCGGCTTCTTTTCAACACTACGGCTGAGTACGGTACGCAAGCGGGCGCCGAAGACGCGCATCACGCCGGTGCGCACAATATGAGTACCCCAAACCAGCATAGAGACAGCAGAAAGCAGGTGTAACAGAGTTAGCACGGAATCAGGTTCTCCTTATCGTTATATGTTCCTGAGGTTCATAGCAATGACATACCGCCTGATGGCGCTACGCTTATCAGGCCGACAAAAATGTGCCATCCGGCAAGCACTACCGATGAACGTTCTTTCAGTATAAGGGTTTAAACGTAATAAAGAGACAAGGCACTCATTGAGTGCCCTGTTTGTTGTAAATAAAGATGACAGTTTTGTGAATCAGTCAGCGTCATAGCCCAGATTAGGCGCTAACCAACGTTCGACTTCCGCCACGCTCATGCCTTTCCGGAAGGCGTAATCTTCAACCTGATCGCGCTGGATTTGCGCCACGGCGTAGTACTTGCTGTCTGGATGACTGAAATACCAGCCGGAAACCGACGCTCCTGGCCACATCGCGAAGGATTCGGTGAGCTTCATCCCGGTGTGCGCTTCTACATCCAGCAGTTCCCAGATGGTGGCCTTTTCGGTGTGTTCCGGGCAAGCTGGATAGCCCGGTGCCGGGCGAATTCCCTGGTAGTTTTCGCGGATCAGCTCCTCGTTACTGAGGTTCTCATTCGCCGCATAGCCCCAGTAGACTTTACGCACGCGCTCGTGCAGATATTCAGCGAACGCTTCCGCCAGGCGGTCGGCGATCGCTTTCACCATGATCTTGTTGTAGTCGTCATGCTGGGCTTCGAAGGCGTCCGCCAGTGCATCTTCCTCCAGACCGCCGGTAACTGCGAAAGCACCGATGTAATCCGCTTTTCCGCTCAGTTTCGGCGCAACAAAGTCAGACAGGCAGTAGTTGGCGAAACCGACTTTTTCCGTCTGCTGGCGCAGGTGATGACTGACGTTGATGACGTGCGTACGCGTCTCGTCACGGTAAATCTCGATGTCGTCTCCCACGCGGTTAGCCGGGAACAAGCCCACCACGCCGCGCGGATTCAGGGTCTTCTCAGCGCTGAGTTTATCCAGCATGTCATTGGCGTCTTTGAACAGACGTTTCGCCTCTTCTCCCACCACCTCATCTTCGAGGATACGCGGGTATTTCCCGGCCAGCGACCAGGTCATAAAGAACGGCGTCCAGTCGATGTAGTTGCGCAGCGTTTCGATGCTGGCTTCAACGCTCTGTACGCCGAGGCGGTGCGCCACTGGCGGCGTGTAGTTTTCCCAGTCGAAGGCCAGATCGTTGTCGCGGGCAGCCTGTAACGTTACTGGCGGAGTACGCGGTTTCTTACGCGCATGCTGGATACGCACGGTTTCGTACTCTTTACGCGTACGGGCGACAAAGTCATCGCGCTGAGTGTCAGAGAGGAGTGCGGCGACTACGCCAACGGTACGCGAGGCGTTCTGCACATAAACCGTCGGGCCACTGTAGTTCTGCTCGATTTTCACCGCCGTGTGCGCTTTTGAGGTGGTCGCGCCGCCAATCAGCAACGGAATAGTGAACCCCTGACGCTCCATCTCTTTCGCCACGTTGACCATTTCGTCCAGCGACGGGGTAATCAGCCCGGAAAGACCAATCAGATCGGCATTCACTTCACGTGCCGTTCTGAGGATTTTCTCCGCTGGCACCATCACGCCAAGATCGACGATTTCGTAGTTGTTACATTGCAGCACCACACCAACGATGTTTTTGCCGATATCGTGCACATCGCCTTTCACGGTAGCAATGACCATCTTGCCGTTGCTGGAGCCTTTCTCTTTGCTGGCTTCAATATACGGTTCGAGGTAGGCCACCGCCTGCTTCATCACGCGGGCGGATTTCACCACCTGCGGCAGGAACATTTTGCCCTCGCCAAACAGATCGCCAACCACGTTCATCCCGTCCATCAGCGGCCCTTCAATCACCTCGATCGGACGCGCAGCCTGCTGGCGAGCTTCTTCAGTATCCGGCTCAATAAATTCGGTAATGCCTTTCACCAGCGAATATTCGAGGCGCTTTTTCACGTCCCAACTGCGCCATTCCGCCATCTGGGCATTGGCAGTGTCATCAGTTTTGCTACCGCGATATTTCTCAGCCAGCTCCAGCAGACGCTCGGTGCCATCGTCACGACGGTTGAGGATCACATCTTCAACCGCATCGCGCAGCTCGGCGGGCAGGTCGTCGTAAATCGCCAGTTGTCCGGCGTTGACGATCCCCATGTCCATGCCGTTGCGAATGGCGTAGTAAAGGAATACCGCGTGAATGGCTTCACGAACCGGGTCGTTACCACGGAAGGAGAACGACACGTTGGAGACGCCGCCGGAGATCAGCGCGTGCGGTAGTTCGCGTTTGATGTCCTCACAGGCGCCGATAAAGTCCTGCGCGTAGTTATTGTGCTCATCAATCCCGGTCGCGACCGCAAAGATGTTCGGGTCGAAGATGATGTCTTCCGGCGGGAAGCCTACCTCTTCGGTAAGAATGTTGTACGCCCGTCGGCAAATCTCAATTTTACGCGCTCGGGTGTCGGCCTGCCCCTGCTCGTCAAAGGCCATCACCACCACTGCGGCACCGTAGCGTCGCAGCAACTTCGCGTGGTGGATAAAGGTCTCAACCCCCTCTTTCATCGAGATGGAGTTAACGATGCCTTTACCCTGAATGCACTTCAGCCCTTTTTCGATGACGTCCCATTTTGAGGAGTCGATCATAATCGGCACGCGGGCGATATCCGGCTCACCGGCGATAAGGTTGAGAAAACGCACCATCGCCGCTTCGGCGTCGAGCATCCCCTCATCCATGTTGATATCGATAATCTGTGCGCCACTTTCCACCTGCTGACGGGCGACATCCAGCGCTTCGTTGTATTTCTCTTCTTTGATCAGTCGCTTAAATTTCGCCGAACCGGTGACGTTGGTACGCTCGCCGACGTTCACAAACAGGCTATCGTCGCCAATATTCAACGGTTCAAGGCCAGACAGACGGCAGGCTACCGGGATTTCCGGCAAGCGGCGCGGCGGCAAGCCTTCCACTGCGCGGCTCATCGCGGCGATGTGTTCCGGCGTGGTGCCGCAGCAGCCGCCGACCACGTTGAGGAAGCCCGCTTGCGCCCACTCGCGTATTTGCGCCGCCATGGTGTCGGCATCGAGATCGTATTCGCCAAAGGCGTTCGGCAACCCGGCGTTCGGGTGCGCGGTAACGTAGCATTCGGCAATGCGCGACAGCTCCTGCACGTACTGGCGCAACTCGTCCGGGCCTAAGGCGCAGTTCAGACCGAAGGTCAGCGCATCGGCGTGGCGCAGTGAGTTATAGAACGCTTCGGTTGTCTGACCGGAGAGCGTACGCCCGGAAGCATCGGTGATAGTGCCGGAGAGCATAATCGGCAACTCAACGCCCAGCGCTTCGAACTCGGTTTTAACCGCGAAAATAGCGGCTTTGGCGTTCAGGGTATCGAAGACGGTTTCAATCAGGATCAGGTCGCTGCCACCTTCCACCAGCGCTTTGGTGGATTCACGGTAGGCGGCCACCAGCTGATCAAAGGTAATATTGCGGTAAGCCGGGTCGTTGACGTCAGGCGAGATAGACGCCGTACGGTTGGTTGGACCAAGCACACCCGCGACATAGCGCGGTTTTTCCGGTGTGCGTGCCGTCCATTCGTCTGCCGCTGCGCGCGCCAGTTTGGCTGCTGCAAAGTTGATTTCCGCCGACAGGGATTCCATCTGGTAATCCGCCATGGCGATAGTCGTGGAGTTAAAGGTGTTGGTTTCGATGATATCCGCGCCCGCCTCAAAATAGGCGTTATGGATGGCGGCGATCACCTCAGGTTTGCTGAGCACCAACAGGTCGTTGTTGCCTTTCAGATCGCACGGCCAGTCGGCAAAGCGTTCGCCGCGGAAATCCTCTTCGCTCAGACGATATCCCTGGATCATGGTGCCCATACCGCCGTCCAGCACCAGAATACGTTCATTTAACTGCTGACGTAATTGTTCAACTTTGCTGCTCACACTCGCTCCCGACAACGCTCAACCAGACCGAAAAAAACTCAACAGACCATACTGGCACAAACCTGAGAGGTGGAAAAGAGAACAACGGCCAACATGAGACATGTTCAGCTTCACTCATCCGATCAGTACAGGAATTCTTGCATTATAATTGAATAAAACGAAAATGATTTCCACGATACAGAAAAGGAGTCCGCCATGGTTGCCACAATCCCCGCGAAACGCGGTAGAAAACCCGCCGCTGCTACTACGCCTGCAACCGGGCAGGTTCAGTCTCTGACTCGCGGCCTGAAGCTACTGGAGTGGATTGCAGAATCCAACGGCAGCGTGGCACTAACCGAGCTGGCACAGCAGGCCGGTTTGCCAAACTCCACGACTCACCGTTTGTTGACCACCATGCAGCAGCAAGGATTTGTCCGTCAGGTGGGTGAATTAGGCCACTGGGCCGTGGGTGCGCATGCGTTTATCGTCGGCAGCAGCTTTTTGCAAAGCCGTAATTTGCTGGCGATTGTCCACCCGATCCTGCGCAAGCTGATGGAAGACTCCGGTGAGACGGTAAACCTGGCCGTGTTAGATCAAAGCGACCATCAGGCCATTATTATCGACCAGGTGCAGTGTACCCAACTGATGCGCATGTCCGCGCCTATCGGCGGCAAACTGCCGATGCACGCCTCCGGTGCGGGTAAGGCGTTTTTATCCCAACTGAGTGAAGAACAGGTGACTGGCCTGCTGCACCGTAAAGGGCTGCACGCATACACCCACGCCACGCTGGTGTCGCCGGTGCATCTGAAAGAGGATTTAGCCCAGACGCGCAAGCGCGGCTACTCCTTTGATGATGAGGAGCATGCGCTGGGTCTGCGCTGCGTGGCGTCGTGCATTTATGATGAACACCGTGAGCCGTTTGCCGCTATTTCCATCTCCGGACCCATTTCGCGCATTACCGACGATCGAGTGACCGAGTTTGGTGCCATGGCGATCAAAGCGGCGAAAGAAGTCACGCTGGCATACGGCGGATTTCGTTAAGAAAGGGTTGCCGGACATCAAGCCGCAAATCTGATGCAAAACCGCTGTTTGCGCCGGTAGGCGTAAACATCTTCCACGTGCCCTTCACGGATCCGCGTTTGCAGACCTCGCCAGTAGTCGGCGCTGAACAGGTCAGCATGCATCTCTTCAAATAGCGGCCCGATACGCGGGTCAGCGCATAGCCAGTGACGAAACTCTTCCGGGAAGACATCCCCCGGGGATACGCTATACCACGGTTCAGCGCTCATCTCATCTTCCGGGTAACGCGGCGGCGGGATATGACGGAAATTCACCTCCGTCATGTAGCAAATTTCATCGTAGTCGTAGAACACCACGCGCCCGTGGCGAGTCACGCCGAAGTTCTTAAACAGCATATCGCCGGGGAAAATATTGGCGGCGGCCAGCTGACGAATGGCATTACCGTACTCTTCAATTGCATCGCGCAGTTGCTGGCCTTCGACCTGCTCCAGCCAGATATTCAGCGGCACCATCCGTCGTTCGATATACAGATGGCGAATGACAATCTGCTCGCCGAGATCGGTAATTTTTTCCGGGGCTTCCTGTAGCAACAGCGCCATCAGCGACGGATCGATTTGCCGTTTATCCAGCACAAAGTTCTCGAACTCCTGAGTGTCAGCCATCCGCCCGACACGATCGTGCTCCTTGACCAGTTGATAACAGGCGCGGACGTGGGCGGCCGACATCTCTTTTTGCGGCGCAAATTTGTCTTTGATGACTTTAAAGACGCGGTCGAAGCCTGGCAGGGTAAATACCAGCATCACCATGCCGCGGATCCCCGGCGCTTCGATAAATTGCTCATCGCAATGGGCAAGATAGAGCAGATATTCGCGGTAACTTTCGGTCTTCGCGTGTTTCTGACAGCCGATCGCCATATACAATTCAGCGGTGGTTTTACCGGGCAGGATCTCGCGCAGCCACTCCACTAACGCGGCGGGCAGTGGGGCGTAAACCATAAAATACGAGCGGGCGAAGCCAAACACGATACTGGCTTCCGCCGTCGTGGTCAGGCAGGTATCGACAAACAGTTCACCCTCGTCAGTACGGTGAATTGGCAGTAAAAACGGCAGCGTCCCGGAAGGGGTATTCAACTTACCGACCAGCCAGGCGGCCTTGTTGCGATAAAACAGTTCGTTCGCCACCTGCAAATGACTGCGCTGCAACACATCCGCCCCCAGCGTTTCGGTCAGGTGTTCGATGATGTAGTGGATATCCCGATGTCTGTTCTGCCACGGCAGACGCAAGGGCAGATCGCTGAGGACGCGCGTAAGCAGCCACTCCCAGCCGGTATCGGGAAAAAAGTCTTTCGCCAACGGGCGTGGGATCGTGCGAAAACGGCGCTCTGGCTGAGAGCTGAAAATAAACAGTCGCTCGGGAGTCAGCGAGCGGTGGTCAAATAACCGGCAATAGACGGAGTTAAAGAAACTCTCCGCAATCTCGAAGCGTGGGTAATCTGGCAATAGCCGGGTGTAATGCTCTTTCACGCGAAGTAAAAAATCCGCGTCGGTACTTTTGCCATCAGTAATGCAGCGCAGTTGCTCCACCACCAGACCCACATGATGATCGTAAAGGTGGATACGGCTTTTCATCGCCTGCTGAACCGCGTGCCAGTCGGCATGTTCAAAACGCTGCTGCGCGCCGGAGGTCACTTCCAGAAAACGCCCGTACTGGGCGTCGAAACCTTGCAAAATCGTCTGAGCAATCAGTAATTCCAGGCCACGCGTCATCAATTTCTCCCATCCGGCACAATGTCATGCCGGATGGCGCATTCGCTTATCCGGCCTACATCCCTTCGTAGGCCCGGTAAGCGCAGCGCCACCGGGCATTGATCAAAACTGCGATTCTTCAGTCGAGCCGGTCAGCGCGGTCACTGAAGAAGTGCCGCCCTGAATGATGGTGGTTACTTTGTCGAAGTAGCCTGTCCCTACTTCCTGCTGATGGGACACGAAGGTGTAACCATCTTTAGCCGCCGCAAATTCCGGCTGCTGAACCTTCTCAACGTAGTGGCGCATGCCCTCACCCTGCGCATAGGAATGCGCGAGGTCGAACATGTTGAACCACATGCTGTGGATACCCGCCAGCGTAATGAACTGGTATTTGTAACCCATATCAGACAGCTGTTGCTGGAAGCTGGCAATGGTTTTGTCATCCAGGTTTTTCTGCCAGTTAAACGATGGCGAACAGTTGTAGGCCAGCAGTTTGCCTGGGAATTTCGCATGAATAGCATCGGCAAAGCGCTTCGCCAGTTCGAGGTCCGGCGTGGAGGTTTCACACCACACCAGATCCGCATACGGTGCGTAAGCCAGACCACGGCTGATCGCCTGCTCAATGCCCGCATGCGTACGATAGAACCCTTCGCTGGTACGCTCGCCAGTGATGAACTCGCTATCGTATGGGTCGCAATCAGACGTAATCAGATCGGCTGCGTCAGCATCGGTACGCGCAATCACCAGCGTCGGAACGCCCATAACGTCTGCAGCCAGACGGGCTGCCACCAGTTTCTGGATAGCTTCCTGAGTCGGCACCAGGACTTTGCCGCCCATGTGACCACATTTTTTCACCGATGCGAGCTGATCTTCGAAGTGAACGGCCGCTGCACCAGCCTCAATCATCGATTTCATCAGTTCAAACGCGTTCAGTACCCCGCCAAAACCCGCTTCCGCATCGGCAACGATCGGCAGGAAGTAATCCACATAGCGCGGATCGGTCGGCTCAATACCGGTTGACCATTGGATCTGATCGGCACGACGGAATGTGTTGTTGATCCTGTCCACCACCGCCGGAACGGAGTTCGCTGGATACAACGATTGATCCGGATACATGCTGGACGCCAGGTTGGCATCTGCCGCCACCTGCCAGCCTGAAAGGTAGACCGCTTCAATACCAGCTTTCGCTTGCTGCAGCGCCTGACCACCAGTCAGCGCGCCGAGGCTGTTGATATAACCTTTCTTCGATTCGCCGTGTAGCAGACGCCACATTTTCGCCGCGCCAAGCTGCGCCAGCGTGCATTCCGGGTTGACCGAGCCACGTAATTTCACCACTTCCTCCGCGCTATAGGGGCGGGTGATGCCTTCCCAGCGCGGTTGAGTCCATTCTTTCTGTAATTCTTCGATTTGTTGAGTACGGGTTTTCATGTGCAGATGCTCCATTAGGATAAATTGTGGGTAAATTAGGCCAACAGGCGATAGCCCGGTAACGTCAGGAAGTCAATTAACTCGTCGGAAGTGGTGATTTGCTCCATCAGGCGCGCGGCATCGTCAAAACGCCCGCTGCTGTAGCGGTGTTCCCCCAGTTCGTCCTGAATCACCAACATCTCTTCGGCCAGCATCTGGCGGAACAACGGTTTGGTAACCGGTTTGCCGTTGCTGAGCGTTTTCTGGTGGTGGATCCACTGCCAGATGGAAGTACGAGAGATTTCGGCGGTGGCCGCATCTTCCATCAGACCATAAATCGGTACGCAGCCATTACCGGAGATCCACGCTTCGATGTACTGCACCGCGACACGAATGTTGGCACGCATGCCTTCTTCAGTACGCTCACCTTCACAGGGTGCCAGCAATTGTTCTGCGGTAATCGGCGCATCTTCTTCACGGGTCACGAACAGCTGATTTTTGTTTTCACCGAGTACGTCGTTGAACACCGCCATTGCGGTATCTGCCAGTCCTGGATGGGCAATCCATGTGCCGTCATGACCGTTATTGGCTTCCAGCGCTTTGTCCGCTTTTACCTTGGTCAGAACCTGGTTGTTACGTTCCGCATCTTTGCTGGGAATGAACGCGGCCATGCCGCCCATCGCGAACGCGCCGCGTTTATGACAGGTTTTAATCAGCAGACGCGAATACGCACTGAGGAATGGCTTATCCATCGTCACCACCTGACGGTCCGGCAACACGCGATCCGGGTGGTTCTTTAGGGTTTTGATATAGCTGAAAATGTAGTCCCAGCGACCGCAGTTCAGGCCCACAATGTGGTCACGCAGCGCGTGCAGAATTTCGTCCATCTGGAAAACGGCTGGCAGCGTTTCAATCAGCAGGGTCGCTTTAATTGTGCCACGCGGCAGATTAAAGCGATCCTCTGCATAGCTGAACACTTCACTCCACCATGCCGCTTCTTGCCAGGCCTGCGTTTTGGGTAGATAGAAATAAGGGCCACTGCCTTTTGCCAGCAACGTTTTGTAGTTGTGGAAGAAATAGAGGGCAAAGTCGAACAGGCTGCCCGGGATCGATTCGCCACGCCAGGTGACGTGTTTTTCCGGCAGGTGCAGACCGCGAACGCGGCACACTAACAGGGCCGGATTGGGTTTGAGTTGATAAATTTTACCGGCTTCGTTGGTGTAGCTAATGGTGCCATTGACTGCATCGCGCAAGTTGATCTGCCCGTCGATAACTTTGCTCCACTCAGGAGCCAGCGAATCTTCAAAATCAGCCATAAAGACTTTGACGTTCGCGTTCAGCGCGTTGATAACCATCTTGCGCTCAACCGGTCCGGTAATCTCTACACGGCGATCCAGTAAATCATCAGGAATACCGCGAATTTTCCAGTTACCTTCACGAATGGAAGCTGTTTCCGAAATAAAGTCAGGCAACTTACCGTCATCAATATCCTGCTGCTGCTGGATACGTGCAGCCAGAAGTTTATTCCGCTTTGGCGTAAATCTTGTCACCAGCTCGGTCAGAAACTCCACCGCTTCAGCGGTCAGAATCTGCTGTTCCTTTTCGCCACGCGGCCTGGTGAAGATCAGTTCATCGGTTGTCGTTGCCTGTTGATTCATTGCGTAGTTCCTCGTCATTGATCCAAACACATCCCCAATGCGAACGAAGGATCGTTGTGCGGTTTTCGTTCAGCACAACTAAGACTACTCATTTAAATTTCAAAATCAAAAACAATTTCCATTTTTAATTTAATTATCAATTAACCTATTGATAACAATATAAATAAAATTTAATTACACATTGAGGTGCGTTTCGGAAATAAAAAAGGCACCCGAAGGTGCCTGATTCAACATGCTGAAACGCTTAAGGATCGTCTGTTACAGAAGATTAATCCAGCGTTGGATTCATGCGACGCAGATCATATGGCGTGATCTGGTAAACGTAATAGTTGAGCCAGTTGGTAAACAACAGATTGCCGTGGCTACGCCAGGTTGCCCGCGGTTTATTTTGCGGGTCATCTTTTGGGAAGTAGTTATAGGGCACTTCCGGCGTTAAGCCCGCTTCGACGTCACGAAAATATTCACTGCCGAGTGTATGGGCGTCATATTCAGGATGGCCCGTTACGAAGGCGATACGTTTATCTTTGCTGGCAAACAGGTAGGCATCTCCCTCTTCTGTTTCGGCAAAAATCTCGAGATCGGTGTAGTCCCTGATAAGGGCAGCAGGAAAATCGGCATAGCGCGAATGCGGGGCCAGGAACGCATCATCAAATCCACGCGTCAGCAGCGCATGAGGATGAAGAATATGGTGCTCATAGACGCCTGAGAGTTTATCCGTACGGGTTTGCTTGGGAATTCCGTACAGGATATTCAATGCGGCTTGCACCGCCCAACAGACAAAGAGCGTCGATGTAACATGATCTTTCGCCCATTCAAGCACTTGTTTAATCTGCGGCCAGTAAGCCACGTCATTAAATTCAACCAGACCCAACGGCGCGCCGGTCACGATCAGTCCATCAAAGTTCTGATCGCAGATATCCTCGAAATTACAGTAAAAGTTATTCAGATGCTCCGTAGGGGTGTTGCGTGACTCGCGGGCATCAATGCGCAATAGCTGAACATCTACCTGCAACGGTGAGTTAGAGAGTAAACGCAGGAACTGGTTTTCCGTTTCAATCTTCTTGGGCATCAGGTTGAGGATGAGCACCTTCAGTGGACGAATTTCCTGACCGGAAGCGCGAGATGACGTCATCACAAAGACGTTTTCCTCACGCAAGAAATTGACGGCGGGTAGCTCGTCCTGCACGCGAATTGGCATAACCTGATAACCTCACTACATACGTTTAAACGTTTAGACATCCAGATAGCTGAAGATACCCAGGAATCATGCGAATGTCGAGCCTGCATCCTCAAGTTGAGAAAGTTTCACGGCTCCTTGCTGTAGATTAGTGCAGTAAAGAAAAAAGGAGAATGCTATTCGTCGTTCGCGTAACAGGCAATGTGCTGCCGGGAGAGCCAGGTGTGCTGCGCTTCTCAGGCCTGCACACCGGTTACAACATGATGGGCTGGATAAAACGGTACGCTGCATCCGGCGATTTTCATTCCGCACAAACGCAAAAAAGCCCATCCGGCAGGATGGGCTTCTTCACTTATTTGATGCCTGGCAGTTTATGGCGGTCGTCCTGCCCGCCACCCTCCGGGCCGTTGCTGCGCAACGTTCAAATCCGCTCCCGGCGGATTTGTCCTCCTCAGGAGAGCACTCACCGACAGACCACAGATAAAACAAAAGGCCCGGTCTTTCGACCGGGCCTTTCGCTTTTATTTGATGCCTGGCAGTTCCCTACTCTCGCATGGGGAGACCCCACACTACCATCGGCGCTACGGCGTTTCACTTCTGAGTTCGGCATGGGGTCAGGTGGGACCACCGCGCTACAGCCGCCAGGCAAATTCTGTTTATCAACACGCTTTTCGCATGTCGATGTAATCTGTAATCAAGCTGAATTTCGATGTCTCATCCGCCAAAACACCTTCGGCGTTGTAAGGTTAAGCCTCACGGTTCATTAGTATCGGTTAGCTCAACGTATCGCTACGCT
>NZ_JAHLRC010000032.1:0-41134 GCF_018919545.1 Citrobacter sp. S46_ASV_140 | reverse complement strand
GCGAGAAAGCGTTGCCGCAGGCAACGACCCGAAGGGCGAAGCGCACCGCGCTGAGTAATCCTTCCCCCACCACCATCACCTCATAAAGCACCTGTATCAAATCCATCTGTTATGCTTCATATTCTGCCCAGACGGGAAGGATGAGAAGCTTCGACTCAGGTTCGATTCGAGCGTTAGCGAGAAAGCGTTGGCGAGAAAGCGTTGCCGCAGGCAACGACCCGAAGGGCGAAGCGCACCGCGCTGAGTAATCCTTCCCCCACCACCATCACCTCATAAAGCACCAGCATCCAATCCATCTGTAATGCCCCATACCCGACCCTCGATCAAGCCTCAATTCGGGTCGGCAATTTGCCTGATGCACAATGCTTATCCGGCAATTAGTCGTAAAAAAACCCCGCCGGAGCAGGGTTTTGTCTTACACAGATAACCGATTAATGACGCGCACGAACAATCTGGTATTTGCGCGTCAGATATTCGACCGGAACGCTCCAGATGTGCACCAGACGCGAGAACGGGAACAACAGGAACAGCGTCATACCCAGCACCAGGTGCATACGGAAAATGAACGCAACGCCATCCAGATATTGAGACGCACCTCCCTGGAAGGTCACCACTGTCTGCGCCCAGTTCACCAGCTTCATCATCTCGCTGCCGTCCATATGCTGGGCGGAGAACGGAATGGTCAGCAGGCCCAGCGCACACTGGATCACCAGCAGGGAGAGGATCAGAATGTCCGCTCCGGTAGTGGTCGCCCGCACACGTGGGCTGAACAGGCGGCGTTTCAGCAGCAGGACGCCACCAATCAAACACATCACACCACTGGCACCACCCGCGAACATCGCCATCTTTTGTTTCACTTCAAGCGGCAGCCACGCTTCATACATCCAGTGTGGTGTCAGCATGCCAAGGAAGTGCCCGGCAAAAATCCCCAGGATCCCGATGTGGAACAGGTTTGACGCCAGGTTCATCCCTTTGCGATCCAGCATCTGACTGGAAGCCGCGCGCCAGGTATACTGCCCATAGTCATAACGCAGCCAACTGCCAATCAGAAAGACAGAACCCGCGATGTACGGATAGATGTCAAAGAAGAACGTATTCAGGAAGTGCATTATTGCTGTCCTCCGGTGGTGATATTCAGATACTGCGGCGCAACGGCCCCGGCAAAACGACGCTGGTGAGCGGAAATTTCCGACTCACCACACCCCTGATCGGCGAAGAATTTCACCTGCTCTTCTTCCCAGACCGCATCCAGCGCTTGTGGGGTATCGTCACGCGCTTCATCTGCAATTTTTTCAGCCACTTTATCGCTGTCGATAACGGTATTCGCCAGTTTTAACAGCAGATCGAACAGCACCGCATAACGGCTTTCACGCTGTTGCAAGCGAGCGCTGAGCAGCGCCAGAATCGGCGCGATATCCTGTAACCCCCCTAATGCTTCGCTTTTCGGCAACTGCGCAAGGTATTCCAGATACAGCGGCAGATGATCGGGAAGTTCGCGGCTGTCGAGCTGCAGACCGTGCTGTTCATACTGCGCCATCAGGTCAACCATAGCCTGACCACGATCGCGGGACTCGCCGTGTACATGTTCAAACAGCAGCAACGAGGTGGCGCGGCCACGGTCAAACAGTTCGCTATAGCTTGCCTGCACATCCAGCATGTCCTGCGCGGTGAGATCGCGCAGGAAAATGCCCAGAGTCTGGGCATCCTCTTTATCCAGGTTCTCAGATGACGCGAGTGCATCGAAAAGTTCCTGCTGATGCTGCCACAAGGCAGCATCCGGGTACTCGAGCAGACGCGAAACAATGACAAGTTCAATCATTGGTGCGGCTCCGTTTTACTGGTCACATCGACAGCGTCGATGCGGCGGCTGTTGAACAGATTGAATTTAGTATCAGAACCGTGGCAACCGTCACCGAAGGTAAAGCCACAACCGCTTTTCTCCGGGAACGCGTCACGCGCCAGTTCACGATGGCTGCTCGGTACCACGAAACGATCTTCGTAGTTAGCAATCGCCAGATAACGATACATTTCCTGTGCCTGCGCTTCGCTTAAGCCCACCTCTTCCAGCGCACGGGTATCAACTTTACCGTCAACGGTTTCCGCACGTTTGTAGTGACGCATCGCCAGCATACGTTTCAGCGCCAACAGTACCGGCTGAGTGTCGCCTGCGGTCAGCAGGTTCGCCAGGTACTGAACCGGGATACGCAGACTGTCAACGTCCGGCAGAATACCGTTGCTGCCCAGCTCACCCGCATCGGCGGCAGACTGGATCGGTGACAAAGGCGGCACATACCAGACCATCGGTAGCGTGCGGTATTCCGGATGCAGCGGCAGCGCCAGCTTCCAGTCCATCGCCATTTTGTAAACCGGCGACTGCTGTGCGGCATCAATGACGCTCAGCGGAATACCATCTTTCAGCGCTTGTTCAATAACAGCCTGATCGTTCGGATCGAGAAACACGTCCAGTTGACGCTGGTACAGATCTTTCTCGTGCTCCGTGCTTGCCGCACTTTCGATCGCATCTGCGTCATACAGCAGTACGCCGAGGTAACGAATACGGCCTACGCAGGTTTCGGAGCAAACGGTCGGCTGACCGGCTTCGATACGCGGGTAGCAGAAAATGCACTTCTCAGATTTCCCGCTCTTCCAGTTGAAGTAGATCTTCTTATACGGGCAGCCAGTGATACACATACGCCAGCCGCGGCATTTGTCCTGGTCGATCAGCACGATGCCATCTTCTTCACGCTTGTAGATAGCGCCGCTTGGGCAGGTCGCCACGCACGCCGGGTTAAGGCAATGCTCACACAAACGCGGCAGATACATCATGAAGGTATTTTCGAACTGACCGTACATCGCCTTCTGCATGTTTTCGAAGTTCTGGTCTTTGGCGCGTTTTTCGAACTCGCCCCCCAAAATTTCTTCCCAGTTCGGACCGCTGGTGATTTTATCCATCCGCTGACCGGTGATCAGCGAACGCGGACGGGCAATCGGCTGCGCCTTACTGTCTGCTGGGGCGTTGTGCAACGTTTGGTAGTCAAAATCAAACGGCTCATAGTAATCATCCATGCCCGGCAGATGCGGGTTAGCAAAGATTTTACCCAGCAGCAGTGCTTTGTTACCCATGCGCGGCTGCAGCTTGCCATTGATTTTACGGATCCAACCGCCCTTCCATTTTTCCTGGTTTTCCCAGTCGTTCGGGAAGCCAACGCCAGGCTTACTTTCGACGTTATTGAACCAGGCGTACTCCATACCTTCACGGCTGGTCCAGACGTTTTTGCAGGTCACTGAACAGGTGTGGCAGCCGATGCACTTATCGAGATTCAGCACCATGCCGACTTGTGAACGAATTTTCATTTTACGCTCTCCTGTACCTGGTCATTGCCTTCGCCATCCAACCAGTTAATGTTCTTCATCTTACGTACAACTACGAACTCATCGCGGTTTGAACCGACGGTACCGTAGTAGTTAAAGCCGTATGCCAGTTGCGCATAACCACCGATCATGTGAGTTGGTTTCGGCGTAATACGGGTTACCGAGTTGTGGATCCCGCCGCGCTGCTGGGTGATTTCAGAACCCGGCAGGTTAACGATACGTTCCTGCGCGTGGTACATCATGGTCATCCCAGCCGGCACACGCTGGCTGACAACTGCACGCGCCGTCAGCGCACCGTTGCTGTTGAAGACTTCGATCCAGTCGTTATCTTCGATACCCAGATCCTTCGCATCAACTTCGCTCATCCACACAATCGGACCACCGCGAGACAGCGTCAGCATCAGCAGGTTGTCGCTGTAGGTGGAGTGGATACCCCATTTCTGGTGCGGCGTCAGGAAGTTGAGCGCTTTTTCCGGGTTACCGTTAGATTTCTCGCCGATCACCGCTTTCACCGAACGGGTGTCGATTGGCGGACGATACACCAGCAGGCTCTCACCGAAGTCACGCATCCACTGGTGGTCCTGATACAACTGCTGGCGACCAGACAGCGTACGCCATGGGATCAGCTCATGAACGTTGGTATAACCGGCGTTATAAGACACATGTTCATCTTCCAGACCTGACCAGGTCGGACTGGAGATAATTTTGCGCGGCTGCGCCTGGATGTCGCGGAAACGAATTTTTTCGTCTTCTTTATTCAGCGCCAGATGCGTATGGTCACGACCGGTAAATTCACTCAGCGCCGCCCAGGCTTTAACGGCAACCTGACCGTTAGTTTCCGGAGCCAGCGTCAGGATCATCTCAGCAGCATCAATTGCGGTATCCAGCATCGGTTGCCCTTTCGCCGGACCGTCAGCCTTGGTGTAGTTGAGCTTACGCAGCAGATCCATTTCGCTCTGGGTGTTCCAGGCAATCCCTTTACCGCCGTTACCGATTTTTTCCATCAACGGACCGATGGAGGTGAAACGCTCGTACGTTGCCGGATAATCACGCTCTACGGTCATGATGTGCGGTGCCGTAACACCTGGAATCAGGTCGCATTCCCCTTTTTTCCAGTCCTTCACGTCCAGCGGCTGCGCCAGTTCAGCGGCGGAGTCGTGCTGAATCGGCAGCGTAACGACGTCGGTTTCTTTACCGAGGTGGCCCACACAAACTTCAGAGAATTTCTTGGCGATGGCTTTATAGATTTCCCAGTCGCTCTTCGATTCCCAGGCCGGGTCAACGGCCGCAGACAGAGGATGAATAAACGGATGCATATCCGAGGTATTCATGTCGTCTTTTTCATACCAGGTAGCAGTCGGCAGCACGATATCGGAATACAGACAGGTACTCGACAGGCGGAAGTCCAGCGTAACGACCAGATCCAGTTTGCCGTCCAGTCCGTTATCCTGCCATTCCACTTCTTCTGGCTTCACGCCGCTCTGCTGGCCGAGATCTTTGCCCTGAATACCATGTTCAGTACCCAGCAGATACTTGAGCATGTACTCGTGCCCTTTACCGGAAGAACCGAGCAGGTTTGAACGCCAGATAAACAGGTTACGCGGATGGTTTTTACCGTTTTCCGGCTGCTCTGCCGCAAAGCGAATAGAACCTTCTTTCAGGGATTTAACGGTGTAGTCCACCGGCGTCATACCTGCTTTCTGCGCTTCTTTCGCGATATACAGCGGGTTAGTCCCTAACTGCGGCGCAGACGGTAACCAGCCCATACGTTCAGCGCGAACGTTAAAGTCAATCAAATGACCGCTATAGCGGGATTTGTCTGCCATTGGGGATAGCAGTTCCTGCGCAGTCACCGTCTCATAGCGCCATTGGCTGGAGTGGTTATAGAAGTAGGAGGTACTGTTCATATGACGAGGCGGACGCTGCCAGTCAAGAGCAAACGCCAGCGGCTGCCAGCCGGTTTGCGGACGCAGTTTTTCCTGCCCTACGTAGTGGGCCCAGCCGCCGCCGCTCTGGCCGATACAGCCACAGAACACCAGCATATTGATCAGGCCACGATAGTTCATATCGAGGTGGTACCAGTGGTTCAAACCGGCGCCGACGATAATCATCGAACGACCGTGCGTTTTATCTGCGTTATCCGCAAATTCACGGGCGATGCGCACAATCTGAGAACGTGATACGCCTGTAATTTTTTCTGCCCAAGCTGGCGTGTACGCTTTCACGTCATCGTAGCTGGTCGCGCAGTTTTCATCGTTCAGACCACGTTCCAGGCCGTAGTTGGCCATAGTCAGATCGTAAACGGTGGTCACCAGCGCCGTAGAGCCATCGGCCAGTTGCAGGCGTTTAACGGGCAATTTATGCAGCAGAATGTTTTCCAGTTCGACTTTACTGAAGTGCTCGGTGCCTTCGCCACCAAAGTACGGGAATCCCACTTCAGCGATATCATCCTGGCTACCCAGCAGGCTGAGCTGCAGTTCGGTTTCATCACCGGACGTGCCGTCGCGCTGCTCAAGGTTCCATTTGCCTTTTTCGCCCCAACGGAAACCAATTGAACCGTTTGGCGCAACCATTTCGCCGTTGCTGTTGATAGCGACAGTTTTCCATTCCGGGTTATTTTCCTGGCCCAGAGAGTCAACCAGATCCGCAGCACGCAGCATACGACCAGCAGCATAGTAGCCGTCGCGCTCTTCGAGCATCACCAGCATTGGCATGTCGGTATAACGACGTACGTAGTCGGTGAAATATTGGCTCGGGTTATCGAGGTGGAACTCGCGCAGCATGACATGACCCATCGCCATTGCCATCGCCGCATCGGTTCCCTGCTTCGGAGCCAGCCACAGGTCGCACAGTTTGGCGATTTCTGCGTAGTCCGGGGTAATTGCTACTGTTTTGGTGCCTTTGTAACGAACTTCAGTAAAGAAGTGCGCATCCGGGGTACGGGTCTGCGGTACGTTAGAGCCCCATGCCAGAATGTAGCTGGAGTTATACCAGTCGGCAGATTCCGGTACGTCGGTCTGCTCGCCCCAGGTCTGCGGGGAGGCTGGCGGCAGGTCACAGTACCAGTCATAGAAGCTCAGGCAGGTCCCGCCAATCAGCGACATATAACGTGCGCCGGACGCATAAGAAACCATCGACATCGCCGGGATTGGCGAGAAGCCTGCGACGCGGTCAGGACCATAGGTTTTGATGGTGTAAACGTTAGATGCGGCAATCAGCTCATTCACTTCCTGCCAGGAAGAACGAACGAATCCACCACGACCACGCGCTTGTTTGAAGCTTTTTGCTTTATCGGCGTCTTCAATAATGGATGCCCATGCATCTACCGGATCGCTGTGCAATCTTTTTGCTTCACGCCACATCTTCATCAGACGTTTGCGCATCAGCGGGTATTTCAGACGGTTAGCGCTGTAGAGATACCATGAATAGCTTGCACCACGCGGGCAGCCGCGAGGCTCGTGGTTGGGCATATCTGGACGAGTGCGTGGGTAGTCAGTTTGCTGGGTTTCCCAGGTCACCAGACCATTTTTCACATAGATTTTCCAGCTGCATGAGCCGGTGCAGTTTACACCGTGGGTTGAACGCACGATTTTGTCATGCTGCCAACGCTGGCGGTATCCATCCTCCCAGTCCCTGTTGGTATTGAGAAGCTGGCCGTGCCCATCGGCAAAGGTTTCGCCCTTCTGCTTGAAGTAGCGAAACCGGTCCAGGAATTTACTCATCGGTTTTCTCCTGTAGGAGCCTGACGGCTCTCTGATAAATCGACATTGCTTGATTGAGAGCGAAGGTAACGCTCTGAAAGGGCGTGAGAATTGATAACGATCAAGGCAGGCAGGGATGAAAATTAAGGGTCGATTTTCACATACCCCCTTAGTGGGATATCGACAAATCAATCAACATATTGAATTTTATTGAGTTTTTTAAACCCACTCATCATACAAATGTTAAATTCTTTATAAGTGGGTATTAAGGGGTATCCCCCCTGTTTAGCATATTGCGAGCACCGTTCTAACAGGCTGTTGTCGCGTCACAATATAAAAGTATGTTGTAACTAATAGCGGGCAAAAAAAAGCGCGGTCTAACACCGCGCAATGGATAATCAACAGTTACTACTTTTTTATTTTTTAGAATGACGTCCGTACACCGCCCAGGTGATAACCACACAGGCGACATAGAAGATCAGGAATACTTTCATCGCATCGATCGGGGAGCCAGTTAATGCCAGGGACGTACCGAATGCTTTCGGGATAAAGAAGCCGCCGATCGCACCAATAGCTGAAATAAAGCCCAGCGCTGCCGCGGTGTCGGTCGCTGCTTCGCGCATCGCTTTCTCTTCTGAACCGCCTTCAGCTTTCACTCTGTCCATCGTCAGCTTGCGAAAGATAACAGAGATCATCTGGAAGGTTGAACCACTCCCCAGACCAGCCGTCAGGAACAGCGCCAGGAACACCGCAAAGAAGGCGATAAAGTTGCCACCGACACCGTTTGATGGCAGCGTCAGGAACAGTAAGGCACTGAAAATAGCCATCAGCACGAAGTTCACCAGCGTTACGCGGGTCCCCCCCAGTCGGTCAGAGATTGCGCCGCCTGCTGAACGAGCCAGAGCGCCAATCAACGGTCCAAAGAAGGCGTAATGCAGGATCTGTACCTCAGGAAACTGCGTTTTTGACAGCATCGCGAAACCGGCAGAGAAACCGATAAATGAACCGAAGGTTGCCAGATACAGCAGGCTCATAATCCACAGGTGCCCGCGTTTCAGCACCGGCAATTGCTCTTTCAGCGAAGCTTTTGAGGTTGCCAGTTCATTCATACCAAACCATGCGGCCAGCGTTAAAACAGCCAGGAACGGGACCCAAATCCATGCAGCGTTTGCCAGATACAGCTGCGTACCATCCGGTTGTTCAACACCCTGACTGCCAAATGCGGCAAAGATTGACAGTGAAACCACCAGCGGAGCGACCAACTGCATCACGCTGACGCCCATGTTACCCAGACCACCGTTCAGACCCAGCGCGCCGCCCTGCTTCTGTTTTGGAAAGAAGAAGCTGATGTTTGCCATACTGGAGGCAAAGTTCGCACCGGCAAAACCGCACAACAGCGAGATAATGATAAAGGTACTAAATGGTGTGGAGGTATCCTGCACCGCAAAACCTAACCATACGCAAGGAATGATCAGGATACCGGTGCTGAACGCCGTCCAGCGACGTCCACCAAACAGGGGGACCATAAAGGAGTACGGTACACGCAGCAGCGCACCGGACACCGAAGGTAATGCCGTCAGCATGAACAGTTGTTCAGTGGTGAAATCAAATCCGACTTTCGGTAAGTTCACCGCCACGGCGCTAAATAACATCCACACGCAAAACGCCAGCAGCAAGCAAGGGACGGAAATCCACAGGTTACGGCTAGCGATTCGATGACCACGCTGCTGCCAGAAGGCGGGATCTTCCGGCCGCCATTCGGTAATTACAGCTCCAGATGCCCTTTCCGGGGCAGATGAGTGACTCATAGACACCTCTGATACTTGTTTCGATGCCTGCCACATTAGGGTTTACAGCTGGAGGTAAGTTGATATAAATCAAAGGAAAAGGTGTCATTATTGATGCCTGAAATTTATCATCATCCTAAATGAGTACATAACTTCGGTAAAAAAGATGTGGTTTTTCACGCTTCTGTCGTCCCCTACTCCCCCTCGTTTAGGATCTCTCCCTCTGGCGGCAATTAAGGGGTAGCCCGTTTGAGGTATGGGTATACTCCAGTGTATCGCCGAGAATAACGCCACTGCCTGCAGCAGAATCGTCATTCAATAAGGTTTTCGGTTTTACGAAAACCCGAAGGAACAAGTCACCATGTTTAAACGTTGTCTTTCCCCGCTTACGCTGGTCAACCAGGTGGCGCTGATTGTTTTATTGTCTACTGCCATCGGCGTGGCGGGTATGGCAGTCTCTGGCTGGCTGGTTCAGGGCGTTCAGGGTAGCGCGCATGCAATCAACAAAGCGGGATCGCTACGCATGCAAAGCTATCGCCTGCTGGCAGCCATACCGCTGGACGCCAACGATCAACCACTACTGGATGAAATGGAGCAAACGGCGTTTAGCCCGGAATTGACGCGTGCCGCGCAGCGTGACGGACAACAGGCGCAATTAAAAGCCTTACAGGATTACTGGCACACCAAACTGGCACCGGGGCTTGCGCATGCGCAAACGCCTGATGCGGTAGCGCAGGATGTCAGGCGCTTTGTGGGCGGACTGGATAAGCTGGTCACCGCCTTTGACCATACCACCGAATTACGCATTGAACGCGTCGTTCTGCTGCATCGCCTGATGGCCGTATTTATGGCGTTGCTGCTGGTCTTCACCATTATCTGGCTGCGCGTGCGCCTGTTACAGCCGTGGAAACAACTGCTGGCGATGGCGCGAGCCGTCAGTCAACGTGATTTTACCCAACGCGCACATATCAGTGGGCGTAATGAGATGGCAGCGCTGGGCTCGGCGCTGAATAATATGTCGGAAGAACTGGCCGAAAGTTACGCGGTGCTGGAACAGCGGGTACAGGAGAAAACGGCGGGTCTGGAGCACAAAAATCAGATCCTCTCTTTCCTGTGGCAAGCCAACCGCCGTCTGCACTCTCAGGTGCCGTTGTGCGAACGCCTCTCTCCGGTACTGAACGGTCTGCAAAATTTGACCCTGCTGCATGATATTGAACTGCGGGTCTATGACCTGGAAGATGAAGATAATCATCAGGAATTTACCTGCCAGTCCAATGTCAGCTGTGATGAGAAAGGCTGCCATTTGTGTCCGCGCGGTACGCTACCCGCCATTGACGGCGGTATCACACTGAAATGGCGGCTAACCGACGCCCATACCCAGTATGGTATCCTGCTCGCGACTTTGCCGTACGGACGCCATCTCAGCCACGATCAGCAGCAACTGGTTGATACCCTGGTTGAGCAACTGACCGCAACGCTTGCACTCGACAGGCATCAGGAGCGTCAGCAGCAGTTGATCGTGATGGAAGAGCGTGCCACCATTGCGCGCGAACTTCATGATTCTATTGCACAATCGCTCTCCTGTATGAAGATGCAGGTGAGCTGTTTGCAGATGCAGGGCGATGCGCTTTCAGATAACTGCCGCGAGCTGCTCAGTCAGATTCGTAACGAGTTGAACGCCTCCTGGGCGCAACTGCGCGAGCTGTTAACGACATTCCGTTTACAGCTGACGGAACCTGGATTAAGACCGGCGCTGGAAGCCAGCTGTCAGGAATACAGCGCGCGTTTTGGTTTTACGGTTAAGCTGGATTATCAGTTGCCACCGCGTCTGGTCCCTTCGCATCAGGCGATTCACCTGCTACAAATTGCGCGCGAAGCCCTGAGCAACGCCCTCAAACACTCTCAGGCCGATGAAGTAGTCGTGACGGTGGTGCAAAATGGTAAGCAGGTCAAACTTACAGTGCAAGATAACGGCTGCGGCGTACCGGAAAACGCCGAACGCAGTAACCACTACGGCATGATAATCATGCGCGACCGTGCGCAAAGCTTGCGCGGCGATTGCCGTGTACGCCGTCGCGAGACAGGCGGTACTGAAGTTGCTGTCACTTTTATTCCCGAAACAAACTTCACAGAAGTCCAAGGAGATACCCATGAGTAATCTGGAACCGGCAACCATCCTGTTGATCGACGATCATCCGATGCTGCGAACCGGTGTAAAACAGCTTGTCAGCATGGCGCCCGATATCACCGTTGTCGGCGAAGCCAGCAATGGTGAGCAGGGTATCGAGCTGGCAGAATCCCTTGATCCCGATCTGATCCTTCTTGATCTCAACATGCCCGGCATGAACGGTCTGGAAACACTCGATAAGCTGCGTGAGAAATCACTGTCAGGCCGTATCGTTGTGTTTAGCGTATCCAATCATGAAGAAGACGTGGTTACTGCACTGAAGCGCGGTGCCGACGGTTATCTGCTGAAAGATATGGAGCCGGAAGATTTGCTGAAAGCATTGCAGCAAGCGGCTGCCGGTGAAATGGTGCTGAGCGAAGCCTTAACGCCGGTTCTGGCCGCCAGCCTACGCGCCAATCGCGCAACGTCCGACCGTGATGTTACCCAACTGACGCCGCGCGAACGCGATATTCTTAAGCTCATCGCCCAGGGCCTGCCTAACAAGATGATCGCCCGCCGCCTGGACATCACCGAAAGCACGGTAAAAGTTCACGTGAAGCATATGCTGAAGAAAATGAAGCTCAAATCACGTGTTGAAGCCGCGGTATGGGTGCACCAGGAACGTATTTTCTGATAACGCGCGCATGCGTCATTGTTAACGAGGATCATTTTCCGAAACGGTAGTAAACGGTTCGGTCAGTGATAGCGTGATCTCATTGGAAGAGACACGCTGGCCCTGCTCATCTTCTACCACCACAGACAACCGCCAGCGGTTCGTCGCACCTTCTCTGCTGTCCCACTTCGGCATAATAATCGTCCAGCCCTGCGCGCTTCGGTTATTGCTGCCAGCCGTTAAGCTCAACGCCTGAGTATCGCCCTGCCACGTCAGGTGGCGGATCCCATGCAAACTACGCACCTGCAGCTTCAGCGCCACCGTCTCTCCCGGTTTGAGATCCCAGGGCGGCGTGGCCAAAAATACCGACAGCGTTTTACGCTGACGATACTCCAGCGTCGGCAAATTGTTACGCTGCGGATCATCATAACGACTGCCGCGCAGTGAACGGCTGTTCGCCACCTCACTGACCATCAACTGTTTTTTTAACGGCACGCCAAAACGGTAACTAAGGGTTAAGCCGAGGTTATTCTGGCTAATGCCGCTTTCCCCCTGCTTATGCTGCGCTGTCACCGTGATTAGCGGCACCGGTGTATAGCTCAGCCCGAGGTTCACCGCCACCGGATTGTGATACCCGGTTCCCGAATGAAATAGATCCACCCGGTCGCCAAAATACTGTTCCACGCTGACGCTGGTATTGAGGTGTTGATAGAACGGCATCCGCATTTGCGCGGTCAGATCGTAGCCGCGGGCCATCCGTTGTTGCTGGGTTGCAAAACGATCCTGCCAGGAAGACAACGGTTGATAATAGTTAGCGGATAAGCGCAAATATTCGCCCCACGCCTCTGCGCCGAGGCCTCCGCGGGGCAGATTTTCATCCAGTAAGTTGTCATAAAAGGTGTTGTAACCCAGTAACCAACCGTCGCGTACCCAACGTTGCCCAATCCCCGCATTACTGACTAAGCCGTCGTCCTGTTGCGTCACTCCTAGCTGGCTCCAGGTAAGATAACGTTGATTGTCCTGCCACGGCACAAACCAGCTTCCCCGACTCCCGGTAAAACTGCCTTCGTTATCCACCTGCAACCCGATGCTGGCGTTTCCCCAGGGAGAAAGCCAGGATTCCAGTTGCTGATTCACCTGTTCGCTGACCGTATCTCGCACCTGGCCAAACGCGAACTGCTTCGCCTGTTCACCGGTATCAAGCCCGTTATCAGTCATGCTGGCTTCACCAAACGCTTTGACCATTTCGGCAAAATGCTTTTCGCCTGCCCGCGACTCCGGGGCCATGCCAAGATCGGGCAAGCCATCACTATTGTTATCGAAAGGGTTTTCAGCCTGGTGCACAAAGGACGACTGCGCGTTAGCAGTACCGCCTGCCAGCGGCAAGAGTGCGAATATAGCAAGAGAAGAACAGATAATACGGCTCAAATCGTTAGTGGTTTCTTACATCAATTAGCCACAGTGGCATACTTATCTTAAACCATAACGTGTTCAGCGTTGATTTTCAGCCCCTCCCCCTTTTTTCGGCATTATCCTGGCATTGAGAAATAGGTGTAACATACGTGTCGGTTATTAACGCTTACATGCAGTAACAGGAGTAAAAATGCAAAAGATAGTGATCGTCGCGAACGGAGCGGCTTATGGAAGCGAATCGTTATTTAACAGCCTGCGTCTGGCTATCGCCCTGCGCGAACAGGAAGCCGGTCTCGACCTGCGTCTGTTTTTAATGTCTGATGCCGTAACCGCAGGATTACGTGGTCAGAAACCCGCGGAGGGCTACAATATTCAGCAAATGCTGGAGATCCTGACAGCGCAAAATGTTCCGGTAAAACTGTGCAAAACCTGCACCGATGGTCGTGGGATCACGGCGCTGCCGTTAATTGATGGGGTGGCCGTCGGCACGCTGGTAGAACTGGCTCAATGGACGCTGGCTGCAGATAAAGTGTTGACCTTCTGATATACCGTTTTCAGGCAAGCGCACTGAAAGTGTCGATAATTTCCGGATTTAATATTTGATGGGCGCGGTTTCGTTGAACGTTAGCACGCCCGTTCAACCCTTTTTAGGTGTTTTGTCACTTTTGTTTAATCGTTATGCCATTTTTTGATCAAAATCAGCATCCTGTTGCTCCCCCTTTGGTGTTATGCAATGAGTGAAATGTGAACAACATCACGCAGCACTTTCGAGAGAAAGTACGTTGTTTTCAAGAACGGGGTGAAAAATGGCATTAGTGAAGGCAAGTTTAAAGTTATTTGGTGGCGATACGGTGGTTGTGCGCTGTTCCGAGCGCTGTCACATCCACCTGATGAGCGAAAAAAATCACGTCAAAGACACGCAGTCCGACATCTTAAGCGTGCAGGATCGTGATAACGCATGGTTGACCGTGCCCTATACCGGCGTCTGGAACGTGCTGATCGACAGCCACAGTCAGTCGCTTGAGCATTCAATAAGTTATATTGCAGCCTAAGCGTGACATGCCCGAAAAGCGCCTTGCTTTCGGGCATACAATTCCACGCCGGGTTCAGGCAAACCCTGGCCGCATAACGCCTTCCGGCAGGTTCTCTCCCAACAATCGTTTGACCGTGATCACCAGATCATTAAGACAATCATCCTGCATCCCTAGCTTGACCAGCTCTTGTTCCAGCGAGAACAGATACTGGGCATTAGTGCCTAAAGGTCCGCTGGCCGCGGCAATAAGCGGCGCGATCACCTGCGCGCGCGTGTCTGACTCAAACAACGGATGGCGCGGATCCATAATAAACACCAGCGCGTTCACCGTACGGCCGTCATCAAGCGCCAGCTGGCACCAGGTCGGCAGATAGCATCCGGTGATCATTTCTCGCTTCCACAACAGAGAAAGCTCTTGTTCCAGCGTCGCGTCCGGCAAGCGGTAGGCCACACCGGTGGTACGTCCGCCCTCTTTCAGGGCCAGCATGCGTCCCGGCTGACACGCCGTTCCTCGCCCCGCCGTCAGGCGCAGACAAAATGCACGGTGCCAGCCGACTAATGTGCCGGTACAGGACTCTTCAAACTCTAAGGCCGGGTTCCACATCAACGATCCATAACCGAAGATCCACACCGGTCCATCATCTGGTCGACAAGCGAGCGTGGCGGCCAGTGAGGCTGCACGTTGTTCCGCTGACCAGAGTAGTGATTCTTCAATAGCACCAAATGCCGTCTTACAGTCGGCATTCAATAAAAAATCACGCGTTAACACCTTACACCTCCGCCACTGCTGCTTCCCTGCGACAACTTTTTTGACGCCTTCCGGGCTTTTTTACTGCTCATTTTGAAACCAATAGCTGGACAATAGGCAATTCACCGCTCGCTTGCAAGCCAGTAACCGCGCGGCGTAGCACGATTCGCTAACGCCTGATGCAAGCGAGTTTATAAAGGCATTATAATTGATACTGTTACGTCTTTTTATGCCATTTACCATCATCACCTTTTTGGTAATCATTTTTAACCGCGGCCCACGCCACCTTATGTGCCGTCTCTTCTCGGGTGGCATCGTCACGTCGGTCAGATTTGTCTTTATACTGTTCCCAGGCGCTGTTGAAAGCTTCTTTATAAATGTCCTGAGCATGGGCTGGCAGAACGTGCCGCACGCTGTCAGGCAGATCGCTTTTAGATTTATAAGGCATTGTGAACTCCTCTTTTTAGGCTAAACCTTAAGTGTGGTTAACAATGCGGCGAGACGCCAATAATGGACATTTTTAAAAATTTTCTTTACCTAACCTTCTGTTAATTAAACAGTCTATAAACAAGAAATTAGTTTTTGGCCGTTTTGAGAGGGAAAACAGGTGATGTAGTAAAATTTCGTAAAATGTCACCTACAAAACCACGTTTTCTGTTATTTTTTACATTCTTTAATACTTTTTATAATTATAAATACCTGCAGAGATGGAGAATTAATGCAATGACACAAGCACATGAGGCGGTAAAAACCCGCCACAAGGAGACCTCTCTCGTCTTCCCGATTTTGGCGCTGGTAGTACTGTTCTTCTGGGGGAGCAGTCAGTCACTACCAGTGGTCATCGGTATTAATGCGCTGGCCCTTATTGGTATATTAAGCAGCGCATTCAGCGTTGTCCGTCATGCGGACGTATTAGCGCATCGACTTGGCGAACCCTACGGGTCGCTGATCCTCAGTTTGTCCGTTGTTATTCTTGAAGTCAGCTTAATCTCCGCATTAATGGCAACCGGCGATGCCGCACCTACGCTCATGCGCGATACGCTGTATTCAATCATTATGATCGTAACCGGGGGTCTGGTCGGTTTTTCATTACTGTTAGGTGGCCGTAAATTTGCCACTCAGTATATGAACCTATTTGGTATTAAGCAGTATTTAATCGCCCTGTTCCCACTGGCCATTATTGTACTGGTATTCCCGATGGCGTTGCCGGGGGCAAATTTCACTACCGCGCAGGCGCTGTTGGTGGCGTTAATTTCTGCGGCGATGTACGGCGTATTTTTGCTGATTCAAACTAAAACGCACCAAAGTCTGTTCATTTACGAGCATGAAGACGAGGGTGACGACGATGACCCGCATCACGGTAAGCCGTCTGCGCACAGCAATCTGTGGCACGCCGCCTGGCTTATCATTCATCTGATCGCTGTTATCGCCGTGACCAAGATGAACGCCAGCCCGCTTGAGACCTTGCTGACTGAACTGAATGCGCCAGTCGCATTTACGGGTTTCCTGGTCGCGTTACTGATCCTCTCGCCTGAAGGACTGGGCGCACTGAAAGCGGTTCTGAGCAATCAGGTACAGCGGGCAATGAATTTATTCTTCGGTTCGGTGTTAGCCACAATTTCGCTGACCGTACCGGTGGTGACGCTGATTGCATGGGCAACCGGGAATGATTTGATGTTTGCGCTGGGGGCGCCAGAGATGATTGTGATGGTTTCATCACTGGTTCTGTGTCAGATCTCTTTCTCCACCGGACGCACCAATGTGCTTAACGGTGCAGCGCATCTGGCACTGTTTATCGCCTATCTGATGACAATATTTGCCTGATTATTATTTTAGACGTACCGCACGGTCCTCTTGAGGGCCGTTTTCTTTTCTGCCGATATAACACAATCGATGGCGCGTCTGGTGCCTGACGGCGACCTTTATACCCTTTTCAAATAGCAGGCCGGAGGGAAATTCCGGCCTGTCACACTCTCTTAGTTCTCGGTATCCAGCTCGTCGAAGCTTTTCACCAGGTCATCAATCGCTTTAATCTGCGTCAGGAACTGTTCCAGCTTCGCCAGCGGCAGCGCGGATGGGCCATCGCATTTCGCATTGGCTGGATCCGGATGCGCTTCAATAAACAGACCTGCCAGACCAACCGCCATACCGGCACGCGCCAGTTCGGTAACCTGCGCCCGACGACCACCGCTTGCTGCGCCAAACGGATCGCGGCACTGCAGCGCATGGGTAACGTCGAAAATCACCGGTGAGTTGCCGGAGACTTTCTTCATCACGCTGAAGCCCAGCATGTCCACAACCAGGTTGTCATAACCAAAGTTCGCACCACGGTCGCACAGAATAACCTTATCGTTGCCACCTTCATGGAATTTATCCACGATGTTGCCCATCTGAGCCGGGCTGATGAACTGCGGTTTCTTCACGTTGATAACGGCACCGGTTTTCGCCATCGCTTCCACCAGATCGGTCTGACGAGCGAGGAATGCCGGAAGCTGAATCACATCCACCACATCAGCAACAGGCTGTGCCTGGCTGGCTTCGTGAACGTCGGTGATCACTTTTACGCCAAAAGTCTGTTTCAGTTCCTGGAAGATTTTCATCCCTTCTTCAAGGCCCGGTCCACGGTAAGAGTGGATGGAAGAACGGTTGGCTTTATCAAAGGAGGCTTTAAACACGTAAGGGATACCCAGCTTTTGAGTAACGGTTACGTAGTGCTCACAAATGCGCATCGCCAGATCGCGGGATTCCAGCACGTTCATTCCGCCAAACAGCACGAACGGCAGGTCATTTGCCACGTTGATGTCGCCAATGCTAACCACTTTTTGTTTCATAGGATCGCCTTAAACGGTAGGTAAAGTGTGATTAATCAATGCAATACAATTTGTTTGTGCGAAATAGTATTAATTTGCGCACGAATCATTTCGCTGATCGGGTCTTCCGGACACTGTTCAACGAAATAACTTAAATCTGTCAGCGCAACATGTTCGCACTCGAGTTGCGCGTATATTAAACCACGATCGCGAATTTCATACGGATCTTCAGGATTAAACTGCAATAGTGCTTCACTGGCACGCAGCGCCAGCTCCATTTGCCGCTCTTCCATCAGTGATGATTTCAGCGTGTCGAGCAGTTTGCGGATCACTTCCGCGTTATCCGCCTCATCCAGGTCTTCGTTAAACAGCTCCGCGACCGGGCTGATGTTCCCCTTCAACCACACTTCCAGCGTGTGCTCATTTAACGTTTCGCCATTGAATGGATTGATTAGCCACATTTCACCATCGAGCGACTCAATACGAAGGATCAGTTGCGTCGGGAAAATCACCGGTACCAGCGGCAGTTCCAGTCTGTTGGCAATCCACAATAAGATCGCCCCCAGAGACACGGCGCTGCCCTGCCGATTTTTCAGTACCTGGTCAAGCCAGAGTGCATCAGAAAGACGATAGACGCCGTGGGTATCCGTAAATCCCCATTCGCCGTAAAAAAGTGCCAGCAGTTTTTCCAGTTGCTCATCCTGAGACAGGAGCTGGCTAATTTCTTCTTGCGCCAGACTGACCAGACGTTCCAGTTCGTCGTAGACAGATTGTGTTGGAAAATCCAGACGGATAGACTCCGACGCCAGGATCATCCCATCACACAATGGCGCTTTATTAAATTCGAAATCAGCTAACGACCTCATGCTTACCCCAGTAACGGTATTTTTGTGGTGGCGAGTTTAATGATGATGTACAGCACCACCAGCGCCAGCGGAAATGCGACTAATCGCGCCTGCTGACTGCGCGCCCGACGATAATCGAGCGCAATAAAACCCAAAACGATGTAAATGATAACCCCAAACAGCTTTTCAGTCAGCCATGTCCCGTGCTCAGTGAATGGCAGGATGTGCGCTTTAACCATTAGCGCCACGCCGCTGAGTAATAAAACGGTATCCACAACCGGTGGCACAATTCGCGTCCAGCGTGCGCAGGCAAGACGCGAGTCGGTGTAACGCCACCAAAAACGCAGCGTCAGCAAGCCAACGGAAAGCGCAATACTGATGAGATGAATGTTGAGTAACACACTGAAGGTACTCATGATGGGATGCGTCCAAGCGTAATTCGCTCGTTGCCGCCATAATCACGGCAGGTTTCAACCGCCTGGTAACCCGCACGAGTAAAGACGTCCCGGACGGCCTGCCCCTGCTGCCAGCCATGTTCCAGCAACAGATAGCCGCCAGGCGTTAACACGCGCTGAGACTGGTCAATAATATGCACGATATCCGCCAGTCCCCGATCGCCCGCCACCAGTGCCGACAGAGGTTCAAAGCGTACATCGCCTTGCGCCAGATGCGGATCCTGTTCGTCGATATACGGCGGATTGCTGACAATCATATCAAACTGCTGTCCCTGCAAAGCGCTGAACCAGTTGCTTTGCAGCACGCAAACATTGTCGATGCCCAGATGCTGTTTGTTGCGAGTGGCCAGCGCAACAGCATCCGGCATGCGGTCAACCGCCGTTACTGCGCAATCCGGACGCTCGGTTGCCAGTGCCAGCGCAATGGCGCCCGTGCCGGTTCCCAAATCGAGAATGCGGCACGCTGAGGCCGGCAAGCGAGCCAGCGCCTGTTCCACCAGACACTCAGTATCCGGACGAGGGATAAGCGTAGCCGGAGACACAAACAGCGGCAACGACCAGAACTCCCGCACGCCGGTTAAATGCGCCACCGGCTCACCCCGCTGACGGCGCTCCAGTAATGTGTCGAGCTGTTGACGCTGCGCCTCGGTTAATACCGTTTCACCGAAAGCCAAAATAAAGGTGCGTCCCTTACCGGTAACAAACTCGAGCAAAATCTCGGCGTCACGGCGCGGGCTTTCACTTGCCTGTAATTGGCTTATCGCTTCACGCAGCCAGTGCTGATAATCCATTAATCCTGCTCGGACAACGCCGCCAGTTGGTCGGCCTGGTATTCCTGGACAATTGGCTCAATGAGCATATCCAGTTTGCCTTCCATCGCTTCATCCAGACGGTAGAGCGTCAGGTTAATGCGGTGATCGGTCACGCGACCCTGCGGGAAATTATAGGTACGGTTGCGATCGCTGCGATCGCCACTGCCCAACAGATTGCGACGCTCAGAGGCTTCTGCCTGTTGACGTCTTGCCACTTCGGCGGCACGAATTCGCGCCCCCAGCACCGACATCGCTTTCGCTTTGTTTTTATGCTGCGAACGTTCGTCCTGGCATTCCACTACGATACCGGTCGGCAAGTGGGTAATACGGATTGCGGAGTCGGTGGTGTTAACGTGCTGCCCCCCTGCGCCTGATGAGCGGAAGGTATCAATACGCAGATCGGCCGGGTTGATGTCCGGCAGTTCGGCATCCGGCAGTTCCGGCATGACCGCGACCGTACAGGCAGAAGTGTGAATACGGCCCTGTGACTCCGTCGCAGGTACGCGCTGCACACGATGCCCACCGGACTCAAATTTCAGTCGACCGTACACGCCTTCACCGCTAATTTTCGCAATGACTTCTTTAAACCCGCCATGTTCGCCTTCGCTGGCGCTCATGATCTCTACCCGCCAGCGACGCGATTCAGCGTAACGGCTGTACATGCGGAACAGATCGCCGGCAAACAGCGCGGCCTCATCACCACCGGTTCCCGCACGCACTTCGAGGAAGGCGTTACGTTCGTCATCAGGATCTTTAGGCAACAGCAGAACCTGCAGATGTTGCTCCAGCTGCTCGCATTTATCTTTTGCTTCACGCAGTTCATCCTGCGCCATTTCACGCATTTCAGGATCGTCGAGCATCATCTGAGCCGTCTCGATATCTTCCTGAACCTGTTGCCAGTCCGTAAAACAGCGAGATACATCGCTTAATTGCGCATATTCGCGCGACAGTGCACGAAAGCGTTCCTGGTCTGCGATAGTACCCGCATCCCCGAGCAGCGCCTGAACTTCTTCATGGCGTTCATGCAGGGCTTCCAGTTTGGCAACGATAGAAGGCTTCATAGGCGTAAATGCACCCTGTAAAAAATAAGATTGGTGTGCTGCTACTCCAGCCCGAGGCTGTCGCGCAGAATATTCAGGCGCTCACTATCCCCGTCACGGGCGGCCTGTTGAAGTGATTTGGTTGGTGCATGGATCAAGCGGTTGGTCAGTTTCCAGGCCAGATCCTGCATAATGGCTTGCGCATCACCACCCTGTTGAAGAGCGGCCAACGCTTTGGCAGTCAGTTCATCACGGATCTGTTCTGACTGACTGCGATACTCGCGGATAGTTTCACTTGCGCCCTGAGCGCGTAGCCAGGCCATAAATTCGCTGGTTTCCTGCGCCACAATGGTTTCGGCTTCCACGGCCGCCGCTTTGCGCTGGGCCAGGTTATGCGAAATGATGCTTTGCAGGTCGTCAACGCTGTAAAGATAGGCGTTGGACAACTTACCCACTTCCGGCTCGACATCGCGCGGTACGGCGATATCCACCAGCAGCATAGGTTGATTACGGCGATTTTTAAGCGCGCGCTCCACCATTCCTTTGCCGATAATCGGCAGCGGGCTGGCGGTAGAACTGATAATAATATCGGCATCCTGTAAACGCGCGTCGATATCACTCAGCGAAATCACTTCGGCGCCGACTTCATCCGCCAGCACTTGCGCCCGCTCGCGGGTACGGTTGGCGATGATCATCTTCTTCACTTGATGCTCACGCAGGTGTCGCGCCACCAGCTCAATGGTTTCGCCTGCGCCCACTAACAGCACGGTCACCGTGGAGAGCGATTCAAATATTTGCCGCGCCAGCGTACAGGCGGCAAAAGCTACGGACACGGCGCTGGCACCGATGTCTGTTTCTGTTCGTACACGTTTAGCGACAGAGAATGATTTCTGGAACATGCGTTCCAGCGCACTGGCGTTCAGGTGACCTTTTTGCGAATCCGCAAAAGCTTTTTTCACCTGCCCCAGAATCTGCGGTTCACCAAGCACCAGCGAATCCAGACCGCTGGCAACACGCATCAAATGACTGACGGCGTCGTTGTCCTGGTGCCAGTACAGGCTATTGCGCAAGTCTTCTTCATTAAGATTATGGTAATCGCACAGCCAGCGAACCAGCGCTTCTTGCAGGTTATCCTGCTCTTCAACGCTGAGATACAGTTCCGTACGGTTACACGTCGACAGCACCACCCCGCCCTGCACCATTGGCTGCGCAAGCAGGCTGTCCAGCGCCTGATCGAGCGTATCCGGCGAAAACGTTACGCGTTCTCGCAGCGATACAGGTGCCGTTTTATGGTTAATACCAAGCGCTAAAAGGGTCATGTGTGCGGGAATAGTACCAGCGTTGATAAGGTTAGACTGGGTGCATCATACAGGATGCGTGCGGTCAATAAAAGAGACTGCCCCCTTTTGGAGTAATAGCTTAGTGCACAAATTTGAGCGATTTAAGATAACTTGAACGTAGACGATGTATGATGGCGGCGCTAGCATTAAGAGTTATAACTGCAACGTATCTCAAGGATTTGTCATCATTATGACCCTGCCTGATTTTCGCCTGATTCGCCTGCTGCCGTTGGCGGCCCTGGCTCTTACCGCCTGTACGCTCAACGCGCCAAAAGGTCCCGGCAAAAGCCCTGACTCTCCACAGTGGCGCCAGCACCAGCAGGAAGTACGCGCCCTGAACCAATATCAGACGCGCGGTGCGTTTGCGTATATTTCCGATCAACAGAAAGTCTATGCCCGCTTTTTCTGGCAACAAACCGGACAGGATCGCTACCGTCTCCTGCTGACCAATCCCCTGGGCAGCACTGAACTGGAACTCAATGCCCAGCCGGGCAACGTCGAACTTGTCGATAACAAAGGCAAGCACTACACCGCTGACGACGCCGAAGAGATGATTGGTAAACTGACCGGCATGCCTATTCCATTGAATAGCCTGCGCCAGTGGATCCTTGGCCTGCCGGGAGACGCCAGCGATTACAAACTCGACGATCAGTATCGTCTGAGTGAAGTGAACTACAGCAAAGACGGTAAAAACTGGAAAGTGGTCTATAGCGCCTACGACAGCAAAATTAAGCCCGCGATGCCGGCAAACATGGAACTGTCCGACGGCGATCAGCGTATTAAGCTGAAAATGGATAACTGGATTGTGAAATGATGACCCACTGGCCCTCTCCGGCAAAACTGAATCTGTTTTTATACATCACCGGGCAGCGTGCGGACGGTTATCACACTTTGCAAACGCTATTCCAGTTTCTTGATTATGGCGACACGTTAGGTATTGCGCTGCGTGGCGACGGCGAAATCCGCCTGTTAACGCCGGTGGAAGGCGTTGCACATGAAGACAATCTCATTGTCCGTGCGGCGCGCTTGCTGATGAAGGCGGCGTCTGAAAGCGATCGCCTTCCCAAAGGGAGCGGCGCCGACATCAGTATCGAAAAACGCCTGCCGATGGGCGGCGGTCTTGGCGGAGGTTCGTCGAATGCGGCTACCGTCCTGGTGGCGCTGAATCACCTTTGGCAGTGCGGACTTTCGGTTGATGAACTGGCAGGACTCGGCTTAACGCTGGGGGCGGACGTTCCCGTATTCGTGCGCGGCCATGCGGCCTTTGCTGAAGGCGTAGGTGAAATTCTGACGCCGGTCGAGCCAGAGGAAAAATGGTATCTGGTCGCCCACCCGGGAGTCAGTATTCCGACGCCGGTGATTTTTAAAGATCCCGACCTCCCGCGCAACACGCCAAAAAGGTCAATAAAAACGTTACTAAAATGTGAATTCAGCAATGATTGCGAGGTTATCGCAAGAAAACGTTTTCGCGAGGTTGATGCGGCGCTTTCCTGGCTGTTAGAATACGCGCCGTCGCGCCTGACTGGTACAGGGGCTTGTGTCTTTGCTGAATTTGACACTGAGTCTCGTGCTCGCCAGGTGCTTGAGCAAGCCCCGGAATGGCTCAAAGGCTTTGTGGCGAAAGGTGTCAACCTCTCCCCATTGCACAGAGCGTTACTCTAAATCATTCGGGTTTCAGGAAGATGGCGAAATATGCCAGCACACATGAAACGTGAAAGATGACGAGTAAGCCGGGCAAGCTGAGTTGCGGTGACAACGTCACCCTGTTCCAGACGTTGCATCGCGCTCTTTAATACACCGCATGGAGAGGATACTGCCTGGCCCGCACAGTTTTCGGCAGATTCTTTCCACCAATGGACGCATGCCTGAGGTTCTTCTCGTGCCTGATATGAAGCTTTTTGCTGGTAACGCCACCCCGGAACTAGCACAACGTATTGCCAACCGCCTGTACACTTCACTCGGCGACGCCGCTGTAGGTCGCTTTAGCGACGGCGAAGTCAGCGTACAAATTAATGAAAATGTACGCGGTGGTGATATTTTCATCATCCAGTCCACTTGTGCCCCTACTAACGACAACCTGATGGAATTGGTCGTTATGGTTGATGCGCTGCGCCGTGCTTCCGCAGGCCGTATCACCGCCGTTATTCCTTACTTCGGCTATGCACGTCAGGATCGTCGCGTACGTTCCGCTCGTGTACCGATTACTGCTAAAGTCGTCGCTGATTTCCTGTCCAGCGTTGGCGTTGACCGCGTCCTCACCGTTGACCTGCATGCTGAACAGATCCAGGGCTTCTTTGACGTACCGGTTGATAACGTATTCGGTAGCCCGATCCTGTTAGAAGACATGCTGCAGCTGAATCTGGACAACCCGATTGTGGTTTCTCCGGACATCGGTGGCGTCGTGCGTGCCCGCGCTATCGCTAAACTGCTGAACGATACCGACATGGCTATCATCGACAAACGACGCCCGCGCGCGAACGTTTCTCAGGTGATGCATATTATTGGTGACGTTGCAGGTCGTGACTGCGTGCTGGTTGATGATATGATCGATACCGGCGGTACGCTGTGTAAAGCAGCAGAAGCACTGAAAGAACGTGGTGCAAAACGCGTATTTGCTTACGCTACCCACCCGATCTTCTCAGGTAATGCGGCAAACAACCTGCGCAATTCAGTGATTGATGAAGTCGTTGTCTGTGACACTATTCCACTGACTGACGAAATCAAAGCACTGCCAAACGTGCGTACATTGACCCTGTCGGGTATGCTGGCCGAAGCGATTCGTCGTATCAGCAACGAAGAATCCATCTCTGCTATGTTCGAGCATTAATCGAGCCCGGCTCAAAAACCCGCTGCGGCGGGTTTTTTTATCTGCAACATCTATTTGTATGACTTATGCCTCCTTCACCTGCCATTTAGTTGACAGATGATGCGCTCATGGATGAAACATTATTGTGAACAGATTATTTTCCTCACATGTGATGCCTTTCCGCGCCCTCATCGACGCTTGTTGGAAAGAAAAATATACCGCTTCTCGCTTTACCCGCGACCTGATCGCCGGGATAACCGTTGGGATCATTGCCATTCCGCTGGCGATGGCCCTGGCAATAGGCAGTGGCGTGGCGCCGCAGTACGGCTTGTATACCTCAGCCGTGGCTGGGATTGTTATCGCCCTTACCGGGGGTTCACGTTTTAGCGTATCTGGACCAACTGCCGCCTTCGTGGTGATTCTGTATCCGGTGTCGCAACAGTTTGGGCTGGCAGGCCTGCTGGTCGCAACGCTAATGTCCGGGATATTCCTGATCCTTTTCGGCCTCGCCCGTTTTGGTCGCCTGATCGAATATATCCCGGTATCCGTTACGTTAGGTTTTACATCGGGTATTGGTATCACCATCGGTACCATGCAGATTAAAGATTTTCTCGGTCTGCAAATGGCCCATGTCCCGGAGCACTACCTGCAAAAGGTCGGCGCGCTGTTTATGGCCCTGCCAACCCTCAACGTTGGCGATGCCGCAATTGGCGTGGTGACGCTGGGGATCCTGATTTTCTGGCCGCGTCTGGGGATCCGACTGCCGGGCCACCTTCCTGCGCTGCTGGCAGGCTGTGCGGTAATGGGGATTGTGAACCTGACCGGCGGCCATGTCGCCACCATCGGTTCTCAGTTCCACTACATTCTGGCTGATGGCTCGCAGGGTAACGGTATCCCGCAGTTGCTCCCGCAACTGGTATTACCTTGGGACATGCCGGAGTCAAACTTTACCCTGAGCTGGAGTTCGTTACAGGCGCTGTTACCGGCCGCCTTCTCCATGGCGATGCTCGGGGCGATTGAATCTCTACTGTGCGCCGTCGTGCTCGATGGGATGACCGGCACCAAGCATAAAGCCAACAGTGAGCTGATTGGCCAGGGCCTGGGTAACATCGTGGCACCGTTCTTCGGTGGTATCACCGCCACGGCGGCAATTGCCCGTTCTGCGGCAAACGTCCGCGCCGGGGCGACCTCACCAATTTCAGCGGTCATCCACGCGATTCTGGTGATCCTCGCCCTGCTGGTGCTTGCGCCGCTGCTTTCCTGGTTACCGCTTTCCGCCATGGCCGCCCTGCTGCTAATGGTGGCATGGAACATGAGTGAAGCGCATAAAGTGGTGGATCTGCTGCGTCATGCGCCAAAAGACGACATCATTGTCATGCTTATGTGTATGTCGCTGACGGTGCTATTCGACATGGTGATCGCCATCAGCGTCGGTATCGTTCTCGCCTCCCTGCTGTTTATGCGTCGTATCGCGCGCATGACGCGTCTGGCGCCGGTCAACGTAGACGTACCTGACGATGTGCTGGTACTGCGCGTTATTGGCCCACTTTTCTTTGCCGCTGCGGAGGGATTATTTACCGATCTCGAATCGCGTATTGCAGGTAAACGTATTGTGGTCTTGAAGTGGGACGCGGTCCCGGTACTGGATGCCGGTGGTCTGGACGCTTTCCAGCGTTTTGTAAAACGCCTCCCGGAAGGGTGTGAACTGCGGATCAGTAATCTGGAATTCCAGCCATTACGTACCATGGCGCGCGCGGGCATTCAGCCGATTGCCGGACGCCTGACGTTCTTCCCGAATAAAGACGCCGCACTGGCAGATATCAGCTGACGTGTAGCCCAGCCAGGCGAAGCGCCGCCGGACTACAAATGACAGGCAAAAAAATGGCTCCCGTGTGTGGGAGCCATTTTTATAATCAGCTTATTGCTTACGCGTTCAACAGTTGCTCAGCTGTCGCTTTCACGCTTGCCAGCAGGACTTTGACATCCTCCAGACACACCGTGGGGTTCAGCAGCGTCAGCTTCAGGCAGGTTACGCCATCCGCTTCGGTCACGCCAACGTTGGCGCTACCAGAAGCCAGCAGAACGTCGCCAATACGCTGGTTCAACAGCCCAACGAACGCCATGTCGTCACTGTGCGGACGGAAACGGAACAGCACGCTTGCCAGCTGCGGCTCCATCACCAGTTCCAGGTGTGGCTGAGTTTTCACAAACGCAGCCACATCACGCGCCAGCGTTACGCCGTTATCAATGATTTCGGCATACTGCTTTTTGCCCAGCGCTTCGAGCCCCATCCACAGCTTCAGCGCGTCAAAACGGCGCGTGGTCTGCAGCGATTTCGACACCAGATTCGGTACGCCCGCCTCTTCATCGAAATCAGAGTTCAGATACGCCGCCTGGTAACGCATCAGCTCGTAGTGGCGCGCGTCTTTCAGCAGGAACGCGCCGCAGCTGATGGTCTGGAAGAACTGTTTGTGGAAGTCCAGCGTCACGGAATCCGCCAGTTCAAGGCCGTTCAGGAAGTGACGATACTGCTCAGAAAGCAGTAACGCCCCGCCCCATGCTGCATCCACATGCATCCAGATCTGGTGTTCTGCCGCCAGCGCCGCAATGTCCGCTAACGGATCGATTGCGCCCGCATCGGTAGTACCAGCAGTGGCGACAATCGCCATCACCTGTTCGCCGTTGGCTTTCGCCTGGGCCAGCTTGTCTTTCAGGTCAGCCAGATCCATGCGTGAGAACGCATCGGTCTTCACCTGGGTGACGGAACGGTAACCCAGCCCCATCAGCGCCATGTTCTTCTGCACAGAGAAGTGCGCGCTTTCAGAGCAAAATACTTTGATTTTGCTCAGGTCGCCGGTCAGACCATTCTGCTGAATGGAATGCCCCTGGCGGGCAAAAAAGGCGTCGCGCGCCAGCATCAGGCCCATCAGGTTGCTCTGGGTGCCGCCGCTGGTGAACACGCCCGCGTCGCCTGCCGCATAGCCCACCTGCTCACGCAACCATTCGATCAGTTTGATCTCAATGATGGTCGCCGACGGGCTCTGATCCCAGGAGTCCATACTCTGGTTGGTGGCGTTGATCAGCACTTCTGCCGCCTGGCTAATCACCAGGCTCGGGCAGTGCAGGTGCGCCACGCACTGCGCATGGTGAACCAACAAGCTGTCTTTCAGAAAGTATTCAACCGCACGCTCAATAGCGGCCTGGTTGCCCAGGCCCTGAGACGTAAAATTCAGGTTGATACGTTCGCGCAGTTGCTCAACGGTTTTGCCCTGATACATCTCAGGTTGCTTCAACCATTCAACGACCGCTTGCGTACTCTGCTCGATAGCGTCCTGGTAGGCAGCAATGCTTTGTGCCGAGCCGGACAGAATCGGATTTACGTCTGACATTCGATCCAACTCCGTTTAAACCGGCTTCACGCCAGCGCCCAGCAGGGCATTTTCGAATTTATCGAGGAAAATCTCCAGCTCTGCGTTGGTGATCAACAGAGACGGCAGCAGACGCAGTACGCAACCGTTACGGCCGCCACGCTCAAGAATCAGGCCGTTTTCGAAACATTTTTTCTGCAGCAGCGCGGAAAGCTCGCCATCGGCCGGGTAGCAGCCCATGTGATCCTGCGCTTCGTTCGGCTTAACGATTTCCAGACCAATCATCAGGCCCAGACCACGTACCTGGCCGATAACCGGGTAACGTTTCTGCAGGTCAGTCAGTTTGCCTTTCAGCCACTCGCCCTGCGCAGCAACTTTATCGGCAATCTTGTCGTCTTTGAGGATTTTCAGCGTTGTCAGACCGGTCGCCATCGCCAGTTGGTTGCCGCGGAAGGTGCCAGTGTGGTGGCCCGGGGCCCACGCATCGAACTGCTTTTTAATGCCCAGTACCGCCAGTGGCAGACCGCCGCCAACCGCTTTGGACATCACGATGATATCCGGCTCAATACCGGCGTGTTCGAAGGCGAACAGTTTACCCGTGCGCGCGAAGCCTGCCTGAACTTCATCGATAATCAGCAGAATGCCGTGCTCCTGCGTTACTTTACGGATGCGTTGCAGCCACTCGATCGGAGCCGGGTTTACCCCGCCTTCGCCCTGCACCGCTTCGAGGATCACAGCAGCCGGTTTACGCACGCCGCTCTCAACGTCGTTGATCAGGTTTTCGAAGTAGTAGGTCAATGCTTTGACGCCAGCGTCGCCGCCGATACCCAGCGGGCAACGGTACTGATGCGGATACGGCATAAACTGCACTTCCGCCATCATGTTGCTGACGGCTTCTTTCGGCGACAGGTTGCCGGTCACGGACAGCGCGCCGTGGGTCATCCCGTGGTAGCCGCCGGAGAAGCTGATGATGCTGGAACGGCCGGTAACTTTCTTCGCCAGCTTCAGCGCCGCTTCAACGGCATCGGCACCGGACGGCCCGGTGAACTGCAGGCAATACTCTTTGCCCTGGCCCGGTAATAAAGAAAGTAAATACGATGAGAATTCATCTTTTAACGGTGTGGTAAGGTCAAGCGTATGTAACGGTAAGCCGCTTGTGATGACACTTTGAATGCTCTGCAGCACTTCAGGATGATTATGACCAAGCGCCAGGGTTCCGGCACCTGCCAGGCAATCAAGATATTGATTATTTTCTACGTCAGTAATCCAGACGCCCTGCGCTTTAGCAATTGCTAATGGCAGTTTACGTGGATAGCTGCGGACATTAGATTCAAACTCAGCCTGTCTTGCTAAAAAGGTATCATTGCTCTGTGGTAATGAATTAGCACTTAAAGTATCAATACGGACTTTATCCGTCATCATATCACTCCTACAACCAGGTGTAGATTAACGCCTGATTGAATAAATGGTTATAAGGGTTACCTGTAAAAAAGCGCGGCTAATATATGTTGTTTTAGCCCTAGACTCAATCATTTATTTTTCAACACATTTAGCGGGTGTTTTTTCTTTATAATTCAAAGTGTAACAGCCACCCTTCATTACGAAATCCTAAAGAAATATATCTATTTAATTAACAATTACCGTAGCCAATTGCAACGCATACGATGTTATAAAAACCATGTGATTTTCATGTTTTTATTATTTTTTTACACGTTTTTACCATTAATAATGTACGCGTTTTCTTGTTACGACATGATTTTTCACTTATTTGTCGATAAATCGAATAAAAAAGTCGATCCCTAAATATAAATCACTTAGTATGGCGCGCTTATTTGCAGGCTATGTAAATAAAATTAATGCGCAGCACCCGGTAACGCGTACAGGCGACACGCGTTTTCGACAACAGGTATTCCCTGGGTTGTCAGCAGAAATGTTCGCGGGCGGACATTTCGTAAGGCGAACACCGTTTCCCCTTATGCCGAGAATGAAAATTTTCTAGCCATACTTTTATGGCGCCCTGATATGAGATTGTTATGACTCGCATTTATCCACCATCCGTCGTTGCCAAATTTGGCGGCACCAGCGTCGCTGATTTTGATGCGATGAACCGAAGCGCCAGCATTGTCCTTGCTGATCAAGATGTCCGTTTAGTCGTACTGTCTGCTTCTGCAGGCGTTACAAACTTACTGGTCGAGCTTTCTGAAGGTCTGGAAACGCATCAACAATTAGATAAGCTTGAGACCTTACGCGCCATCCAATACAACATTATTTCCCGCCTGAAGCAGCCGTCCGTTATCAGCACGGAAATCGATAATCTTCTCAACAACATCCGCCATCTTGCACAAACGGCGACCGTTTCACCGTCTGATGCGCTAAGCGATGAATTGGTCAGTCACGGCGAGCTGATGTCCTCTTTACTGTTTACTGAAGTCTTACGTGAACGGCATGCCGAGGCCGGGTGGTTTGACGCCCGCAGCGTGATGCGTACCAACTCGAGTTTCGGCTGCGCCGAACCCGAACTCAGTACCCTGCACCACCTGGTGGAGACTCACCTGCGCCCTCGTCTTGAGCAAGCGATTATGGTGACCCAGGGGTTTATCGGCCGGGATGCCGCAGGGCATACCACTACGCTGGGACGCGGTGGTAGTGATTACACGGCGACGCTTCTCGGTGAGGCGCTTCACGCCGCACGCGTGGACATCTGGACCGATGTCGCAGGGATCTACACCACCGATCCGCGCATTGCGCCGCGGGCCAAACGGATTGACCACATCTCATTTTCCGAGGCCAGCGATATGGCCGCCTTCGGTGCGAAGGTCCTCCACCCGGCTACGCTGCTTCCGGCAATGCGCAAAAGCATTCCGGTTTTTGTTGGCTCAAGTAAGGATACGGCTGCCGGTGGTACGCTGGTGCATAACACCACCGACAACCCACCTCGCTATCGTGCGCTTGCCGTGCGCCGTAAACAGACGCTGTTGCGATTACATAGTCTGGAGACACAACCGTCCGGTTCTTTCCTGGCGCAGTCCTTCGCCATTTTAGCTCGCCACGCGGTCACGGTGGATTTGGTTACAACCTCAGAAAACAGTATTGCGCTGGCGCTGGACGCGACTCACGCTACCTCAGGTGAAGATCATATACTGACCAGCGCATTGTTTACCGCATTGTCCTCCCACTGTCGTGTGGAAGTGGAAACCGGACTGGCATTAGTCACTTTGGTGGGGAATCGGCTGACTCAGGCGGCGGGGGTTTGCAAAGACGTTTTTGCCTGGCTTGAAGGGCATACGGTGCGAATGATTTGCCACGGCGCGTCAAATGACAACCTGTGTTTCCTGTTGCCCGCTGAAGACGCGGATAGCGCGGTTAAAACGTTACATTATCGGTTATTCGAATAACGTTTCTTATATTCCGTAGCAAATATAAAAGTGCGTTCTATGCAAGGATAATGAACAAGCAGAGTCCTGGTTTTTCAACCAGGACTTTGTATTCAAACCGCAGCCCTCTCTGCCGGGAAACGATTTAGTTATGACGATGAGTGGTATCACCGCGACGACAGCGTTTGTCATAATGGCGTACCCACCAGTAACGGTCACTGATTTGCTCGTGCCCGCCCACTCTGGCTCCCGCCAACCACAGAACACCACCTACAAAAATACTGAGCACGGCACCATGTGCGAAAAACTGTGGCAGATTAAATTGCGGCAATTGGTTTAAAATAGAGTAACCAACCCCCCCCACCATCACCACCAACCCTAAAGCCATGAGCACGTTACCGAGTAACGAAGCGTTTTTGCGTTTCATGTGTCACCTCCGGAACTTTGGGTTGCTACAGGGAATACCCCTAATCCTTATGTGTAAAGTATAGACAACACTGCCGTTCGCAAGTGCGGGAGCGATCACAATTACAAACACTCGCGCAACAAAACTTTACAAATAAGCTACTGAACATACTCAATTTCTAATAGTCCATTTGTGCAATTATTCAGTTTTTGGCGATTAGAACGCAGTTTTTTGTCAAGAGCAGCATCAGACAGTAAACTACACGTCGTTTATGGAAACACTCAGGACAAAACACGTGACGATTAAATTGATTGTCGGCCTGGCGAACCCCGGCGCAGAGTATGCGGCAACGCGACACAACGCAGGCGCATGGTATGTCGATTTACTGGCAGAGAGATTACGCGCGCCCCTGCGTGATGAGCCGAAATTCTTCGGCTACACCTCCAGAGTAACGCTCGAAGGGGAAGATGTCCGTTTGCTGGTACCGACCACATTTATGAATCTCAGCGGCAAGGCCGTGGGTGCGATGGCCAGTTTTTATCGTATCAACCCCGATGAAATTTTGGTCGCGCACGACGAATTAGACCTGCCGCCTGGCGTGGCAAAATTTAAGCTCGGTGGCGGTCATGGCGGACATAATGGCCTGAAAGACATCATCAGCAAGTTGGGCAATAACCCCAACTTTCATCGTTTACGCGTGGGAATTGGTCATCCGGGTGATAAAAACAAAGTTGTCGGATTTGTTTTAGGCAAACCGCCTGTTTCAGAACAGAAGTTAATTGATGAAGCAATTGACGAAGCGGCACGTTGTACCGAGATTTTATTCAAAGATGGTCTGACCAAGGCAACGAGCCGGTTACACACCTTTAAAGCGCAATAAGCAGCGATGTGCGGCATTTTTCTCGCGTGCTGTGTATAATAGGCAGAGTTATTTACTTTTCTACAATCTGTTTTCCATAACAGGTTGAATATCAAAAGATTAAGGTGATTTAAACATGGGATTCAAATGCGGTATCGTCGGTTTGCCAAACGTAGGCAAATCCACCCTGTTCAACGCGCTCACAAAAGCGGGTATTGAAGCGGCAAACTTCCCGTTCTGTACTATCGAGCCGAACACAGGTGTTGTCCCGATGCCCGATCCGCGTCTGGATCAGTTGGCCGAAATCGTCAAACCGCAGCGTATCCTGCCAACAACGATGGAATTCGTCGATATTGCCGGTCTGGTAAAAGGCGCGTCCAAAGGCGAAGGTCTGGGTAACCAGTTCCTGACGAACATCCGTGAAACCGAAGCTATCGGCCACGTGGTTCGCTGCTTTGAAAACGACAACATCATCCACGTTAATAACAAAGTGGATCCGGCTGACGACATTGAGGTTATCAATACCGAACTGGCGCTGTCTGACCTGGATACCTGTGAGCGCGCTATCCATCGCGTACAGAAGAAGGCCAAAGGCGGCGATAAAGACGCTAAAGCGGAACTGGCTGCACTGGAAAAATGCCTGCCACAACTGGAAAACGCTGGCATGCTGCGTGCGTTGAAAACGCTGACTGATGAAGACAAAGCGGCTATCAAATACCTGAGCTTCCTGACGCTGAAGCCAACCATGTATATCGCCAACGTCAACGAAGACGGTTTTGAAAACAACCCATACCTCGATAAAGTGCGTGAAATCGCCGCAGCTGAAGGCTCCGTGGTGGTTGCAGTTTGCGCTGCCGTTGAAGCTGACATCGCAGAACTCGATGATGCTGACCGTGAAGAATTCATGGCTGAAATGGGTCTGGAAGAGCCAGGTCTGAACCGCGTAATCCGCGCTGGTTACGAACTGCTGAACCTGCAGACCTACTTCACCGCTGGCGTGAAAGAAGTTCGTGCATGGACCATTCCTGTTGGCGCAACGGCTCCGCAGGCGGCGGGTAAAATTCATACTGACTTCGAGAAAGGCTTTATCCGCGCACAAACCATCGCGTTTGAAGATTTCATCACCTATAAAGGTGAACAAGGCGCGAAAGAAGCCGGTAAGATGCGTGCAGAAGGTAAAGATTACATCGTTAAAGATGGCGATGTGATGAACTTCCTGTTCAACGTCTAATTCGCTTCTGTTGTCTCATGCGATCTCAGTGAATCGCATGAAGACCGAAAAACCCTATAAAATCCACGCACTTGCGTGGATTTTTCTTTTCATAATGTCTCAACTCATCTCATAACAGCGCAGTCAAAAATGAGTACAGACATGAATACAATCAGTTTTCATCTTCATTTTAGGTGAGTGCAATAGCGGTCTAAGAAATAGACAAGGACTCGCTATGCTCACTGATACGCAATGCCGCACTGCTAAGCCGAAAGAAAAACTCTATCGACTCAATGACTTCAATGGTCTCTACCTCGAAGTAAAACCCAACGGCAAAAAGGCATGGCGCTATCGGTTTAAACTCAACGGTAAATCCAGCATGTTTGCGCTGGGTGAGTACCCGACGGTCAAACTTGCCGAAGCTCGCGAGAAATGCGAGCAAGCGCGTAAGCAAGTCGCAGATGGAGTTAGCCCGACACAGGCTCGTCAGTTAGATAAGATTCGCAAGGTCAATGACGCATCTAACACCTTTGAGCTGATCGCCAAAGAGTGGTTGCAGATGAAAGACCGGGCCGAAATTACCAAAACGCGGCGACTTGATATGCTTGAACGTGTGGTTTTCCCCGCCATCGGCAAACTTCCTATCAGGGAAATCACCCCGCACCACATTCTTAAAATTCTTCAGAAAACGGCTAAGCGCGGCGCTCCGACCGTTGCCGCTGAAGCCCGCCGCACCATTTCATCAGTTTTCGAGTTGGCAGTAGCGACACTTAGAGCTGATAGTGATCCTGTCTGGCCCGTGCGCAAAGCTCTTCCGGCAAACAAAACGCAGCACAAACAGGCATTGAATCCGCCGCAAATCGGGAAACTATTAAGCTGTTTTGACAACAGTCGCGGCTCATACCAAGTTAACTATTGCATGTGGCTTATGTGGTGGACGCTGGCGCGACCAGCCGAAGTAACTGAGGCAGAATGGACAGAATTCGATCTCGATAACGCACTGTGGACGATTCCGTCAACGCGAATGAAAGCTCGCAGAGAACACGTTATTCCCCTTCCCTCCCAGGCTGTCAACATGCTCAGAACACTACAGGGATTAACCGGGCATCGACACCATCTCTTTCCGGGCCGTGATAACCCGCGTGGCCCGATGACATCACACTCGCTGCGTCAACTACTTAAAAGCCTCGGCTGGAGCGGTACTTATAGCCCACATGCAACCAGAACCACAGGAAGTACCCGCTTAAACGAGATGGGCTATCGACCTGATGCTATCGAAGCTCAGCTTGCGCACGCTGATACCAACAATGTTCGTCGCACATACAACCATGCAACTTATCTTGATGAGCGTACAGTGATGATGCAGGAATGGGCTGATATGTTGGACAAATGGGTAGCAGGATTCGAGTAGAACTTGCTGCACTTAGTGAACCACGAGGATAGAACTCATTCCTCAGGGTCCACTTTGTGCCAGAAGCGGACGTTAAAATGTTGAAGTATTTTTCTAAGATAATGCTACACTCCATCTGTTTATTTATATGACGCATAGACACTTATATAAAACAACAAGTAATTCCAATACAATGCAAAGCTTCCTGTTTTGCATTGTATTAGGAGTCAAGCTTGTATCTTCAATTATCTAGCATCTAATTGAAGATAATATGAATTATCATGTAATTCAATAAGATCTGCATCCCACAAGCTATTCTTGAGCAATAAATCCTTTAGTTTTTCATAATCTTTATCTGAATGCAAAGTGTATGCAGTAAAAGCTGAGTAGGGGCGATTAGATTGGCAGGCTTGTAATAACTTAGTCATGCCATTTCTTAATTGATCTAAATTAGAAGATATTTTTCCCAACTCAGATAATTGCCTGCTTATTTCATTTGATGCTACAAACCTTGAATATACAACACGTTCATCATCATTAAGGTAAAGTTTTTCAATGGTATTTTCCCCCTTAAGGTCTTTACCATATAGTCTAAATGCTTGCTGCTTTAAATGGAGTTTAGGATCATCATCATAAGGGTTTACAATTGGATGTAAACTGACATCTAAAGTCCATTTTTTACGGTTACATCGACCACAAGATGGAAGCAAATTCTCCCATTTTACTACATCATCCGGGTATTTGTCTTTATCTTTGAAATGCTCAACTTGCATATAAGAATCTTCTTTTTGCAATTCACATTCACAATATGCACATTTATACGAGCTGCTCTTTAATAGAGCATCCCCAATTGATTTTGTTTTCCAAATAACTTTTGATTTATCTTTTTTAAACTCTTCAGTTAATTCTTTTACTTTATCATCAGTTAGATATTCAGGCTTCAATGCGCGTTTCAGCTTAATCATTTTCATCATCCCGGATTTTATCTAATTGCATTTTGAAAACGGGACGAAGTGGATATTGAGGATGTAGCATTTTGTCCAGCTCTTGAAAAGCCGATAGCGCCTCTTTTTTATCTTCCTCATCAAGTGCAATATCAAATCTTCTCTTAATCTGATTATATTTTATAGTCCTTAAATCTGGCATACCCATTATATCTTCAAGTATCTCTTCAATAGTCCACCCTTGATAACCATATTTTGAGCTTGGAAGAGATCTTTGACTAACGACTCCATCAACACTTCTTTCAAGAGCGATAACCTCACCATACGCAGCAGTCTGAACTACATGAGGACTATGTGTTGTAATAAAAAACTGAGCTTTAGGAAAGATAATTTTCAAAATACCACAGATTTTCCCTTGCCATTCTGGATGAAGATGAAGTTCAATTTCATCAATTAAAATTATCCCTTCATAACATTCAGCTGATATTTTATCTTTCTCAAAACGATAATCAATTTCCTTAATCAACCCTAAAAGAATAAAGATTGTTGACTTAAAACCTGATGACAGATATTCAAGATATATCTCTCCAGTGGGTGTCATCAGAAAAATCTCATTTTTTGTATCAAGGCGATTAAATGAGTAAGTTGAGTTTAATACACTAAAGCATCTTTTTGAAAGTTCGAGATTTTCTAACTGAATATTTGATAAGTGATTTTCATGCTTGCTATGTAATATTCTGTTCAAAAACCAGTCTTTGATATCCTCATTGTCAATGCCTGAAGTGCTATAACGAGCACGATGCTCAACTTCAGGATCGGATTTTATTGAGCTAACTTTTTTGTAATTAATATCTCTATTGGTTCTAAGATATAAAAGGTTATTCTTGTTTTGGTCGTATGAATTATTAGCAATGTATTGATCGCTTACACTTGGTTCGAATTTTTTTATTTCAACATTGAAAGAGAAAGTCTTAGGTTCAACATTCTGAGTGATATTAATTTCAATGAAACCATTTTCACTTCCGGCTTTTTTGCTAATGATATTTTTGTCAAATTCACTAAAACAAGATGCTATAGAGTCAAGCACATTTGTTTTTCCAACACCATTCTCTCCACAAATTATATTTATCTGTTGGTTTAAATTTTGCAATGCAAGATTTGAAATTCCACCAACATCCATTATTTTTATACTTTCTATTTTCATTTGATTACTCTAATAATTAATTAAATATAATATTTTCTTGTCTTCGTATTTAATTATATCAAAAACTTTAACAATTGTTAACAATGTATTGTTTCGAAGCTATGAATTATTAATATTACTACAGTATGAAATTCGTTGATTTTAATCTGTATTGGTCGCCAGTTTGAAGCTGCAACGTCCACTCCTCGCTCATAAGGGACAACCATACTCAAATCTCCAACATTGCAGGAGATTTGAGTATGAACATGTCACCGTGGAACAAAGACCGTATCATAGGCCAAAAAAGACCACTTCAGATATCTCATATCTGGGGGATCCGAATCCGGCTTGAACTGGAAGGTAAAACGCGTGATTTAGCTCTGTTCAACATGGCCTTAGACAGTAAGCTACGAGGCTGTGATCTGGTGAACCTCAAAGTATCTGATGTTGCATATGGTAGCTCGGTTTCAAGCAGAGCTACGGTGCTGCAACAGAAAACCGGTAGCCCTGTGCAATTTGAGATAACCAAAGGGACAAGAGAAGCTGTTGCTGCATTGATAAAGCTTGGCAATTTGCACAGTAAAGACTTCTTGTTTCGGTCTCGGATCGGAACTAACCGGCACATATCAACCCGGCAATACAGCCGAATTTTTCATGGGTGGGTAGAAAAGCTTGGTCTCGAAGCTTCGCTTTACAGCACACACTCCATGAGAAGAACAAAACCTTACCTGATCTACAAGAAAACCAAGAATCTTCGGGTGATCCAACTTCTGTTGGGCCATAGGAAACTGGAAAGCACAGTCCGTTATCTGGGCATTGAAGTCGATGATGCGTTAGAGATCTCTGAATCGATTGAAGTCTAAGGTTGTCAGGGCTGCAACAGCAGCCCTGTGCCAATGGCAGACTGGCAACGAACGAATCAGAGAGCAGATGCCGTTCTTACTACAAAACAGTGGTCAAATTTCTTGACCAATCCCAGGAAAGAAATCTTCAGCAACTCTATTAAATTGCATTAGTCAATCCTGAAACTGAAAGCCTGCATCGATAATAGATCCATATAGAGTATTTACCAGCCCAAAAGCCCTAACGGCACAATATGGTTGTGGAATACCTCAGTGGGATGAAACAAAGGAAACAAAGCAATTCAATACCCGGCTAACCTCACGATTTTTAAGCCATATCATCATAGTATTGACATTACCAATGTGAGGAGTAATAGAGTGGCACCGTATGGGGAAGCTCGTTTCATACTGTTTGACGACGCTCTCAGGCAATAATGCAATGCCCATTCCGGCACTTACGCAACCAAGTATTGCCTGAAAAGAACCAAACTCCAGCGGGTCGTCATAATCGACATTTTGTAGCCGTAACCATTGCCCAAGCCGGGAACGATAATTACATCCTTTCACAAAGACGAGCGGCCTTGTCACCTCCAGATCGGCTCCCGTCACGACATCACCATGCTCTGCGGCCGTAACCAGAACCAGGGTTTCCTGACACAGCACCTGCGTTTGTAGCCTTGAATTGTCTACGTGCAACGCCTTGTGGTCAGCGACGAAGGCAATTTCAAGTTCACTATTCTGGATCTGACGAACTAACACATCTGTCGGTGACGTTTTTAAGTTTAATTCTACGGAGGGCATTTCACGGTGGAAGTTTGCCAGCAAAGCAGGAAGTCGGACGGCGGCAGTGGTTTCCATTGCGCCAATGCGCAGAGGGCCAGCCACTTTCGTTCCCTGCATAGACAACTCGGCTTCGTCTAAAAGCGCGAGGATTTTGTTAGCGTAACGCAGAAGCAGTTCACCTTCAGGGGTGATGTGAAGACGATTCTTCTCGCGAACAAACAACGAAACATCCAGGCTGGACTCCAGTTGCTTGAGCCGCGTCGTGACGTTTGAAGAAACGCAGTGCAGATTACGGGCTGCTGCGGTGATAGAGCCGGTTTCCGCGACGGTTTTAAACAAATTTAATGAGGTACTGTTCATCGTGTCTGTCACTCAAAGTGAAGGTTTTCGTCATTTTTATTAACTTTTTATTATCATTTCTTTATGTAACATAACAATCAAATCTGATTGACATATTGAGCCTGAAAAATGGATCTTGATCACAATGTTATTGGCCATCGCCAGTTGAGCACGGCTGTCTTCGGTATGATTGTTTTAACGCTGGGGATGGGAATTGGTCGGTTTTTATATACTCCGATGCTGCCGGTCATGTTGCATGAAGGCATTTTTAATTTTTCGCAATTATCGTTAATCGCAAGCGCGAATTACGCCGGATACCTGGTTGGCAGCCTCCTGTTCTCGTTTGGTATTTTTGGTGGCCTGAAGAATATCAAAACGATGTTAATTTGTGCTGCATTAGTCACCGGCCTGCTTATTTTTGCGATGGCAGTAGTCACGCACCCTGATATAGTAATTGTTATTCGATTTATCGCCGGTGTTGCCAGCGCAGGCATGATGATATTCGGGTCGATGCTTATGCTACAGCATACCCATAATCCGTTTGTCATTGCTTCTTTGTTTGCCGGCGTCGGGGTGGGTATTTTTATAGGCAATGAATATGTTATAGCCGGTATCGCATATGCATTAAATGCAAAGCTACTATGGATCGGCGCGTCAATCATTTCAGCTGTACTCTTCATCGCGCTGATTATCTTGCTGCCTGCAAATAAACACGTTCTACCTCCTCAGAAAAAAGCTTCGTCATCCGAGCCGAACATCCAGTGGTGGAATTTAGCATTGTTATATGGACTGGCAGGCTTCGGTTATATCATTGTAGCTACTTATCTCCCTTTAATGGCCCGGGGAGTGGGTAATGAATTTCTGGCCAACCATATCTGGTCTATTGTTGGCCTTGCCGTTATCCCAGGATGCTATGGTTGGTTATGGGCTGCACGCAAGTGGAGCATATTGTCCTGCCTGAGTGTTAACTTAATTGTGCAGGCGAGCTGCGTTGTGATGGCCTCGTTTATCCATTCCCCGCTTTTATTGACCTTGAGTTGTATTGGCTTTGGTGCAACTTTCATGGGAACCAGTTCTCTCGTTATGCCACTCGCGAAAAAGATTTCTGCACCACAGAAAATTAATCTTCTGGGTCTGGTGACGTTAACATATGGCATTGGGCAAATTGCCGGGCCATTAATCGTGAGTGCGTTTCAGAACAATAAAAACGGGATGACTATTTCAATATTATCTGGCGCTTGTGCGTTATTTATCGCAGCAGGGATTAGCTATGTTCAACACAGCAAAGTTAAATACTCTCAAAGTTGGAGCAAAGAATGAGAAAGACAACCGTTGCTATTATAGGAATGGGGCCTCGGGGGCTTAGTATTCTGGAAAGGATTTGTGCTCAGCATGCACAACGTAAACAGAATGAACATATTAATATTGTTATCGTTGATAAAAATGCGATGGGTGTAGGTGCGCACAGTTTATCGCAGCCCGACCATTTATTGG
>NZ_JAHLRC010000031.1:0-44510 GCF_018919545.1 Citrobacter sp. S46_ASV_140 | reverse complement strand
AGGATACCTGGGGCGAGCGGATCTAACCGCGAGCCGCTTTATCGCCGATCCATTTAACCCTGGTGAACGCATGTACCGTACCGGGGATGTGGCGCGCTGGCTGGAGAATGGCGCAGTGGAATACCTCGGGCGCAGCGATGACCAGCTTAAAATTCGCGGACAGCGCATTGAGCTCGGTGAGATTGATCGGGTGATGCAGCAACTGCCAGATGTCGAACATGCCGTTGCCCACGCCTGCGTATTCAACCAGGCGGCGGCGACAGGCGGCGATGCACGACAGTTGGTGGGGTATCTGGTGTCGCAATCGGGGTTACCGCTGGATACGTCTGCATTGCGAGAAACTCTGCGTGAAAAACTGCCTGCGCATATGGTGCCGACGGTATTGTTGCAACTGGCGGAGCTGCCGCTGAGTGCAAACGGTAAACTGGATCGTAAAGCGCTGCCGATGCCGCAGTTGACGTCGCGTACGTCAGGACGTGCGCCGCGAGCAGGGACTGAAACCGCCATTGCGCAGTCTTTTGCGGCTTTGCTGGATTGCGAGGTTAATGACGTAGAGGCTGACTTCTTTGCGCTTGGCGGACATTCGCTGCTGGCGATGAAGCTGGCAGCGCAGTTGAGCCGGATTTTTGAGCGTCAGGTAACGCCTGGGCAGATAATGGTGGCTTCTACTGTTGAACAACTGAGTGCACTGCTGGAGAGCAATGATGATGAACAGTCGCAGCGTCTGGGATTCGAGACGCTGCTGCCGCTGCGTGAAAGTCATGGCCCAACGCTGTTTTGCTTCCATCCGGCGTCGGGTTTCGCCTGGCAGTTTAGCGTGCTGTCGCGTTACCTCAGCCCGCAGTGGTCGATTATTGGCATTCAGTCGCCGCGACCGGATGGCCCTATGCAGACGGCGGAAAACCTTGATGCGGTATGCGAACATCACCTGGCAACGCTGCTCAGCCAGCAGCCTCATGGTCCCTATTATTTATTAGGCTACTCGCTGGGGGGGACGTTGGCGCAGGGAATCGCCGCACGCTTACATGCCAGAGGAGAGACAGTTGCATTCCTGGGGCTGCTGGATACCTGGCCGCCGGAAACGCAAAACTGGCAGGAAAAGGAGGCTAATGGGTTGGATCCCGCGGTACTGGCCGAGATCGAGCGTGAACGTGAAGCGTTTCTGGCAGCGCAGCAGGGGAATGCGTCAGAGGCCTTATTTAATGCTATCGAAGGTAACTACGCCGATGCGGTTCGCCTGCTCACCACGGCACACAGCGCGCCGTTTGCTGGTCACGCCACGCTGTTCGTTGCTGAGCGCACCTTAGTGCCGGGGGTCAGTCCTGAACGCAGTTGGTCACCGTGGATATCCAGTCTGGATGTATATCGTCAGGATTGCGCGCATGTTGATATCATAACTCCTGAAGCGTTTGAGAAGATTGGGCCAGTCATGCGTGACCTGCTCTAAAATATCCAATAAACGTCATCGGGTCAGCGTGTTAAACGCTGACCCGTGTAGTCATCCCTATAGAGATGACTGGGTATGAATTTTCGGTGTACGCCCAAGCGGCACCACTAACGGCGTTCCGGCAACCGGATCGTCGATAATCATACAGCGCAGACCATAGATTTTTTCAATAAGCTGCGCTGTGACGATCTCCTTCGGCGCACCCTCGGCAACAATTTTTCCGTCACGCAGCGCAATCAGATGCGTTGCATAGCGACACGCCTGATTAAGATCGTGCAGAACGGCGGCCAGCGTATACCCTTTCTCCCGGTTTAGCTCACTCAGCAGCTCCAGTAGATCGATCTGATGGCTGATATCCAGCCAGGTGGTAGGTTCGTCGAGCAGCATAATCGACGTTTCCTGCGCCAGCACCATCGCAATCCATGCGCGCTGGCGTTGTCCACCGGAAAGGGTATCCACACTTTGTGACGCAAGATGAGTGATTCCCGTCGCCTGCATTGCGTTTGAGACCGCGATTTCATCCTCATTTCGCCAGCGGGTAAACAATGGCTGGTGCGGGTAGCGCCCACGGGCAACCAGCTCCTGTACCGTAATATCACCCGGCGTGGTGGCGTTCTGCGCCAACAAACCTATTCTGCGAGCAACCTCTTTGCTGGCATAGTGCTGGATATGCTCGCCGTCGAGCCAGACCTTACCGTGCGCGGGCGTCATCAGACGACTAAGCGTGCGCAGTAGCGTTGATTTTCCGCAGCCGTTTGGCCCGATAATCGCGGTGAAGTGACCGTCTGGAATCGACACATTGAGGTTTTCCGCTACGGTAAATTTGCCATAACCCAGCGTTAACTGGTCGCCACGCAAACGGGCTACTGATTCGATCATTTTTTGCGGGACTCCTGAATTAACAAGACGATAAGATAAATACCGCCGAGGCTTACGGTGACAACGCCCACCGGAAGCTGATAAGGCATAAACAGCTGTTGGGCGCATAAATCCGCCATCAACAGCAGCAACGCGCCACACAGCGCCGACAGGGTTAATCCCCAGCGCGATGTGCCGCTAATCCGCCGCGCGATATGTGGGGCGACAAGGGCAATAAACGAGATAGGGCCAGCCAGCGCGGTGGCGGCAGCGGTCAGTACAACCGCAACCAGCATCATCATCAGACGTGAGCGCTCTACGCTGACGCCAAGCGCACAGGCGCTGTCATCACCCATTTCCAGTAAACGCATCCGGCGCACCAGCAGCGTGGCGCACACCAGCATAAGGATAATCAGTGGGGCAGAAGGCCAGGTTTTGGCCCAGGTCAGGCCATTGAGCGATCCGGCGTTCCACAGTCCGGCGGTCAGCGCGGTTTCTAATGATGCCTTCAGCAGTAGCCAGGTGTTGAACGCAACCAGCATGGCGCGTATGCCGATCCCAATAATAATCAGCCGAAAGGTGTCGATACCATTGCGCCAGGCGAGCGCCCAGACCACCAGAGACGTCAGGACCCCGCCAACCATGGCCGCAAGCGCGATAGCGGTGAGATGCTGTCCGAACAGCACCATTGCCACCAGCACACCGCTCCAGGCACCGGTATTGAAACCCATCACATCCGGGCTGCCCAGCGGGTTGCGCATCAGCGACTGGAATATTGCACCGCTCACGCCGAGCGCCGCGCCAATCAATAGCGCCATCAGCACGCGTGGCAAACGCCATTCGGTCACCACCAGCGTAATACTGCGCGGCGCATCGCCAAGCAGAGCGGCAATAATTTGCTGGGTTTCCAGCGTCACGACGCCGCTACGCAGGCTCCATAAGCCAACGGCGAGACAACCTACAACCAGCAGCAGGCTGCTGACTATCAGGCGGCGGGAGAGGTGCATCATGCGCCACCCCCGCGCGGTTTCCGGCGTACCAGAAAGATAAGCACCGGCGCGCCGATAAATGCGCTGACCACTGAAACGCGCAGTTCACCGGGGACAATCAGGCGACCGATGATATCGGCAATTAGCAACAGAGAGGGGGTTGCCAGCAGGGTAACGGGCAGCGACCAACGGTGATCTGCCCCCACCAGCCAGCGCGCCATATGCGGCATCATCAGGCCGATAAAGGCGATAGGGCCGACAATCGCGGTCGCACTGCCGCACAGTACGGTAATCACCAACAGGCCAATAAACTGCGTGCGAGCGACTTTGCTGCCAAGCGCGGTGGCGGTGTCGCTCCCGAGGTTCAGGCTATTCAGGGCGCGGCTAAGGAACAACGCGACAGCCGCGGCAATCAGTACCGGCACCAGGACGACCTTCAGCGTTTGCAGGCTGCGGATATCCAATGAACCGGCCTGCCAGAAACGCAACTGATCGTAGACATCCGGGTTGAGCAGGGCGATTCCGGTGGATAATCCTTCCAGCACCGCGCCCAGCGCAACGCCCGCCAGCGTCAGACGCACCGGGCTTAACTGCCCGCCGCCCTGGCTGCCGGTAAATGCCACTATAAGCGACGCGGCCAGTGCCCCGGAAAAGGCCATCAGCAGTTGTTCTTGCGCAGAGGAAAAGCCGAACAGCGCGGCTCCCAGCACAATAGCGAAGCTGGCACCGGAGTTAACGCCCAGAATGCCGGGATCGGCGAGAGGGTTACGCGTGAGCGTTTGCATTAATGCACCAGCCAGACCCAGCGCCCCACCGGCGAGCAGTCCCGCCAGCGTGCGCGGCAGTCGCGCGTCCAGCACGATGGTGCAATCAGCGCTTTGACAACTGCTGGTAAGTGCATCCAGCACCACGGAGGCCGGTAGCGACTTGGCGCCAATAACCAGACTTAATACCGTGGTGAGAACAAGTAATAACAATAGTCCGGGCACGGCGAAGGCACGTGTCGCGGAAACAGAGCATGACATATCAACTTCCCTGATAATGATAGTAATTATCGTTATCGATCTTATTTGGATATGTTAGCATGTGCAGCCATCGAATGGATATTGAAAAAGTACCTGGTAAGGCTCTGTAATGAATCGACAATCCTGGCTGCTCAATCTCAGCCTGTTAAAGACCCACCCTGCATTTCGCGCCGTCTTCCTCGCCCGTTTTATTTCCATTGTCTCTCTGGGGCTACTCGGCGTGGCGGTTCCGGTACAGATCCAGATGATGACCCAGTCGACCTGGCAGGTAGGTTTGTCAGTGACGTTGACCGGCAGCGCAATGTTTATTGGTCTGATGGTGGGCGGGGTGCTGGCCGACCGCTATGAGCGTAAAAAAGTGATCCTGTTGGCTCGTGGAACCTGCGGAATCGGCTTTATTGGTCTGTGTCTGAATGCGCTGCTGCCCGAACCGTCGTTACTGGCGATTTATTTGCTTGGCTTATGGGACGGTTTCTTTGCCTCGCTGGGCGTGACCGCGTTGCTGGCGGCAACACCGGCGCTGGTTGGCCGGGAGAATTTGATGCAGGCCGGGGCGATTACCATGCTGACGGTACGTCTGGGTTCGGTTATTTCGCCGATGCTTGGCGGGGTATTGCTCGCGACCGGTGGCGTGGCGTGGAACTACGGTCTGGCGGCGGCGGGCACTTTCATTACCTTGCTGCCGTTGCTGAGCCTTCCCGCGCTGCCGCCTCCGCCGCAGCCGCGCGAGCATCCGCTAAAATCGCTGCTGGCAGCATTTCGCTTTCTGCTTGCCAGCCCGCTGATTGGCGGCATTGCGCTGCTTGGCGGTCTGTTGACTATGGCGAGCGCCGTGCGCGTGTTGTATCCCGCGTTGGCGATTAACTGGCAAATGTCGAGTGCGCAAATAGGTCTGCTGTATGCGGCCATTCCTCTTGGCGCGGCGGTGGGCGCGTTGACCAGCGGGCAACTGGCGCACAGCGTGCGTCCGGGACTGATCATGCTGGTATCGACCGTGGCTTCGTTCCTGGCTATCGGTCTGTTTGGGTTGATGCCGGTCTGGGAGCTTGGCGTTGTCTGCCTGGCGCTGTTCGGCTGGCTGAGTGCGGTCAGCTCTTTGTTGCAGTACACCCTGTTACAGACGCAGACGCCAGAAGCGATGCTCGGGCGAATTAACGGTTTGTGGACTGCGCAGAACGTAACAGGAGATGCGATCGGCGCGGCGCTGTTAGGGGGGTTGGGGGCGATGATGACACCGGTTGCTTCGGCAAGCGTAAGTGGGTTTGGGCTGGTGATTGTCGGTCTGCTACTGCTGCTGTTGCTGGGAGACGTGCGCCGATTCCAACAAATGCCCGTGAATGCCGGATAGCGTTGTCTTCTACGGTTTGTAGGCCGGATAAGGCGTTAGCCGTATCCGGCGCTGGCGATTAAAAGAGAGCTGACAGACGTTGCAGCAGCAGGGTCGCGCTGTAGTAGTCGAGACGGAAGGTTTCCGTACCCAGGGCGTAAACACGTTTATTCTGCACGGCAGGCAGATGCGCCAGCAGCGGATTAGCATAAATGGCGTCGGCATCTTTGTTGTCGCCAGCGAACAGGAACAGCGCTTCGCCGTTCAGGCCAGCCGCCAGGTTCTCACCGCCAAGCTGGATGATATCGTGGCGTTTGCCCTGACTCTGGCTGGTGTGCAATCCGGCAGGCAGCGGTGCCAGGGTGAAACCTAACTGCTCCATCAGCTTGCCCTGCGCCGACTCAGGCGTCCACAGGTTGGCGCTGTGCGCTGCAGCGGTGTACACCAGCGCGCTGACCGGTTGCGGCGGCAGGGTAATACGCTGCTTGACCGCCTGCAGTTGCTTATCAAACTCGGCAATACGCGCAGCCGCCTGTTGCTCCTGACCGGTAATTTCACCTAACTGCGTCAGCAGCGCCTGCCAGCTTTTGTCGTCGTAATTAATGATTAGCGTTGGCGCAATGGTGGACAACTGATCGTATAGCGCGAGGGCTGAATCTCCCCCGGTGGCGCTGATCAGAATCAGATCCGGCATTTGCGCCGCCACGGCCTCAGCGCTCGGTTCGCCGATATACAGGCGGCTCAGTTTGCGCGCCTTTGCCACTTCGCTCCACTGGCGTAAAAAGCCCTGTGCATCGCCGATACGATTGTTCGGCGTAGTAGCGCCGCTGGCGATGACCGGGGCATCAATTGCCAGCAGCGAGCCGGTGAGGGTGACGCTGGTGGAGACAATTCGCTGCGGCTTATGTTCCAGCGTATGCGTACCACGACTGTCGGTAACCTGACGCGGCCAGTCGGCGGCATAACCTGAAGAAATTCCTGAAATAGACAAACCTGCCAGTAAGAGCACGGTGCGGCAAAAAGAGGGGAGACTCACGAATCAGCATCCTGTTATCAGTATAAGTAATGCTTCTCATTTTCATTGTTAGTGGACAAGGATGCAAGCCAAAGTCGCACATTGTGCTGCCACAAGAGTTGACATACCGCCGCTTTGCTTTTAGGTTAGCGACCGAAAATATAAATGATAATCATTATTAGAGCTTTTATCATTTTTGGAGGATGATATGGAAACGTCACTGGCCGAGGAAAAAACGCAGACTATGCCGACGCTCGCTCCCGACAGTTTTTTCTTTATGTCGCCGTACCGTAGTTTTACGACGTCAGGATGCTTCGCCCGCTATGCGGAACCGGCAATTGATGGCGATTCGCCAGACAGCCCTTTCCAACAAAAAATGCATGCGCTGTTTGCTGATGCCAAAGCGCAGGGTATCGCTAACCCCATCATGGTCGGGGCGATTCCTTTTGACACCCGCCAGCCGTCATCGCTGTTTATTCCCCAGTCGTGGCAGACGTTCTCCCGAACGGCGAAGCAGCAATCATCTCGTTACTTTAACGCGTATCAGTCGCTGAACGTTGTTGAACGTAAATCGATCCCGGAACAGAACTTCTTTGAAGATATGGTCGCTCGCGCGGCTGCGCTGACGGCAACCCCGGAAGTCGACAAAGTGGTGTTGTCACGCCTGATCGATATCACCGCTGATGCCAATATTGACAGCGGGGCGCTGCTGGAGCGCCTGGTGGCGCAAAATCCGGCGAGCTACAACTTTCACGTTCCCCTTGAAGACGGTGGCGTATTGATTGGCGCCAGTCCGGAACTGCTGTTACGCAAAGAAGGCGATCGTTTCAGCTCATTACCGCTGGCAGGCTCGGCACGTCGTCAACCGGACGATGTGCTGGACCGTGAGGCGGGCATCCGCCTGCTGGCGTCCGAAAAGGATCGCCATGAGCACGAACTGGTGACGCAGGCCATGAAAAATGTCCTGCGCGATCGCAGCCGTGAACTGCAACTCCCTTCTTCTCCGCAACTGGTCACCACGCCTACGCTCTGGCACCTCGGCACGCCGTTTGAAGGTAAAGCCAACGCGCAAGAAAACGCCCTGACGCTCGCGTGCCTGCTGCATCCGACGCCTGCGCTGAGCGGCTTCCCGCATCAGGTTGCGCGCAAACTTATCGCCGAGCTGGAGCCGTTCGATCGCGAACTGTTCGGTGGCATTGTCGGCTGGTGTGATGCCCAAGGTAACGGCGAATGGGTGGTGACGATCCGCTGTGCGAAGCTGCTGCGTAATCAGGTACGTTTCTTTGCCGGTGCCGGGATTGTTCCGGCTTCGTCCCCGGTTGCGGAATGGCGTGAAACGGGAGCCAAACTCTCCACGATGTTGAATGTTTTTGGACTGCATTAAGAGCCTTATTGACCAGGCCTCTAAGGAGCGATAATGAGTATTCCTTTCACCCGTTGGCCGGAGGAGTTTGCCCGCCGCTATCGTGAAAAAGGTTACTGGCAGGATTTGCCGCTGACCGACATTCTGACCCGTCACGCCGACAGCGACCATACGGCGGTGATCGATGGCGAACGCCACCTGAGCTATCGCCAACTGAATCAGGCCACTGACAATCTCGCCTGCAGCCTGCGCCGTCAGGGGATCAAACCCGGCGAAACCGCGCTGGTACAACTGGGCAACGTGGCTGAGTTGTATATCACTTTCTTTGCGCTGCTCAAGCTGGGCGTAGCCCCGGTGCTGGCATTATTCAGCCATCAGCGAAACGAACTTAACGCCTATGCCAAACAGATCGAACCGGCGCTGCTGATTGCCGATCGTCAGCATGCGTTGTTTAGCGGAGACGATTTTCTTAACGCTTTTGTGGCTGAACACAATTCAGTGCGCGTGGTGCAACTGCGCAATGATGAAGGCGAACACAATCTGCAAACGGCGATAAGCCAGCCTGCGACTGATTTTTCCGCCACGCCATCGCCTGCTGATGAGGTGGCCTATTTCCAGCTTTCTGGCGGGACTACCGGGACGCCAAAGCTGATTCCTCGTACCCATAACGATTACTACTACAGCGTGCGTCGCAGCAATGAGATTTGCCGCTTCACCGGGGAAACGCGTTATTTATGCGCGATCCCGGCGGCGCATAACTACGCGATGAGTTCACCTGGCGCGTTGGGGGTATTCCTGGCTGGCGGCACCGTCGTGCTGGCGGCTGACCCGAGCGCCACCCTGTGCTTCCCTCTGATTGAACAGCATCAGGTTAACGTCACGGCGCTGGTGCCGCCAGCGGTGAGCCTGTGGCTGCAAGCAATTGCGGAGTGGGGGAGCAATGCGCAATTGGCTTCGCTGACGCTGCTACAGGTCGGTGGGGCACGGCTTTCCGCCTCGCTTGCGGCGCGTATTCCGGCGGAGATTGGCTGCCAGCTGCAGCAGGTCTTCGGCATGGCGGAAGGGCTGGTGAACTACACCCGTCTGGACGACAGCCCTGAACGCATCATCAATACCCAGGGCCGCCCGATGTGTCCCGATGATGAAGTCTGGGTAGCAGACGCTGACGGCAACCCTTTAGCCCAGGGAGAAACCGGGCGCCTGATGACGCGTGGCCCATACACCTTCCGCGGCTACTTCAACAGTCCTGAGCACAATGCCAGCGCCTTTGACGCCAACGGTTTTTACTGCTCCGGCGATCTGATCGCCATCGATCGAGATGGCTACATCACCGTCCAGGGACGCGAGAAGGATCAGATCAACCGCGGTGGGGAGAAGATCGCTGCAGAAGAGATTGAAAACCTGCTGCTGCGCCACCCGATGGTGATCCATGCAGCGCTGGTCAGTATGGATGACGAACTGATGGGCGAGAAAAGCTGTGCCTGGTTGGTGGTAAAAGAGCCGCTGCGAGCGGTGCAGGTGCGTCGTTTTCTACGCGAACAGGGCGTAGCGGAATTTAAATTACCTGACCGCGTGGAGTGCGTTGAGTCGTTACCGCTGACTCCGGTTGGGAAAGTAGATAAAAAACAATTACGTCAGTGGCTGGCATCACGTTCACTGGCCTGAAGGAGAATAAGAGATGGCAATTCCTAAACTGCAGGCTTATGCGCTACCCACGGCGCTTGATGTTCCGGTGAACAAAGTGGACTGGGCGTTTGACCCCGAACGCGCCGCGCTGCTGATCCACGACATGCAGGACTATTTTATCGGCTTTTGGGGCGATAACTGCCCGATGATGGAGCAGGTCGTCGCTAACATCGCCGCACTGCGTCAGTACTGCAAAGAGCATAACATTCCGGTGTATTACACCGCTCAGCCGAAAGAACAGAGTGATGAAGACCGCGCACTGCTCAATGATATGTGGGGACCGGGACTGACGCGTTCGCCGGAACAGCAAAAAATCGTAGAGGCGCTGGCGCCGGATGAAGCGGATACCATTCTGGTGAAATGGCGTTACAGCGCATTTCATCGCTCCCCGCTGGAACAGATGCTTAAGGAAACCGGACGTAATCAACTGATCATTACCGGCGTGTATGCGCATATTGGCTGTATGACCACCGCAACAGACGCCTTTATGCGCGACATCAAGCCGTTTATGGTTGCCGATGCGTTGGCAGACTTTAGCCGTGACGAACATCTGATGTCGCTGAAATACGTGGCGGGACGCTCCGGGCGTGTGGTGATGACTCAGGAATTATTACCGACGCCGGTACCGGCCAGCAAAGATGCGTTACGCAGCGTTATTCTGCCGCTGCTCGATGAGTCCGAAGAGCCGATGGATGACGAAAACCTGATCGACTACGGACTGGATTCTGTGCGCATGATGGCGCTGGCGGCGCGCTGGCGTAAGGTTCATGGCGATATTGACTTCGTGATGCTGGCGAAAAACCCGACCATTGACGCCTGGTGGACGCTGCTCTCTCGCGAGGTGAAGTAATGTCTGGATTTGACTTCGCAGGGAAAACCGTCTGGGTAAGCGGCGCGGGAAAAGGAATTGGCTACACCACGGCGCTGGCGTTTGTGAAAGCGGGTGCTGAGGTGACAGGATTCGATCGTGAATTTTCTCAGGATAACTACCCGTTTGCCACCGAAGTGCTGGATGTGGCGAATGCTGAACAGGTGGCTGAGGTGTGTCAGCGCGTCCTGCAAACGCGCGAGCGGTTGGATGTGTTGGTCAATGCGGCGGGTATTTTGCGTATGGGGGCCACCGATGCGCTGAGCATTGAGGAGTGGCAGCAGACGTTTGCGGTTAACGTTGGTGGGGCGTTCAATCTGTTTCAGCAGACGATGGCGCAGTTTCGTCGCCAGCAGGGCGGGGCAATCGTGACCGTCGCGTCGGATGCGGCGCACACGCCGCGTATCGGTATGAGCGCATACGGTGCGTCAAAAGCCGCGCTGAAAAACCTGGCACTGACCGTCGGACTTGAACTGGCAGGCAGCGGTGTGCGTTGCAATGTGGTTTCGCCAGGCTCGACCGACACCGACATGCAGCGTACGTTGTGGGTCAGCGATGACGCGGAGCAACAGCGCATTCGTGGGTTTGGCGAGCAGTTTAAGCTCGGCATTCCGCTGGGGAAAATCGCTCGTCCACAGGAAATCGCTAACACGATTTTATTCCTCGCTTCCGATCTGGCGAGCCACATTACGCTTCAGGATATCGTGGTGGACGGCGGCTCCACGCTGGGGGCATGACGATGATCTGGAAACGTCATTTAACGCTGGATGAACTGAATGCCACCAGTCAGAACACGATGGTGGCGCATTTAGGCATGGTCTATACCCGACTGGGGGATGATGTGCTGGAAGCCGAAATGCCGGTGGATAGCCGGACGCATCAGCCGTTTGGCCTACTGCACGGCGGCGCGTCGGCGGCCCTGGCGGAAACATTGGGTTCGATGGCGGGTTATCTGATGACTCGCGACGGGCAGTGTGTGGTGGGTACGGAACTGAACGCCACGCACCATCGGGCGGTTGCGCAGGGGAAAGTGCGCGGCGTTTGCCAGCCGCTGCACCTCGGGCGTCAGAGTCAAAGCTGGGAAATCGTCATCTTTGATGAGCAGGGACGACGCTGTTGCACCTGTCGTTTAGGCACTGCGGTGATGGGGTGAGTCGCCCGACAAAGTAAAATGAAATTGCAGGGTTAACGGCTAAATGAAGTGATCCAGTTAACAATGCAATGTAAATACTCAGTGATACTTCGGGTTTACATGGTTGTCAGGTTGTTAAATTCAGAAAAGATGTTATAGAAACAAAATGTAACATCTCTCTGACCAGGACAACGGAAAACCAAGTATGAATAAATCAGGGAAGTACCTCGTCTGGACAGTGCTCTCCGTTATGGGAGCATTTGCCCTCGGCTATATCGCATTAAATCGTGGCGAACAGATCAACGCGTTGTGGATAGTCGTGGCGTCGGTCTGTGTCTACCTTATCGCTTACCGTTTCTACGGCCTGTACATCGCGAAAAATGTACTGGCGCTGGACCCGACGCGTATGACGCCAGCTGTGCGTCATAACGATGGTCTGGACTATGTTCCTACCGATAAAAAAGTGCTGTTTGGCCACCATTTCGCGGCGATTGCTGGAGCGGGTCCATTAGTTGGACCGGTGCTGGCGGCGCAAATGGGCTATCTGCCGGGTATGATCTGGCTGCTTGCCGGGGTGGTACTGGCGGGGGCGGTGCAGGACTTTATGGTGCTGTTTGTTTCTACCCGTCGCGATGGTCGTTCCCTTGGCGAACTGGTGAAAGAAGAGATGGGCCCAACGGCGGGCGTCATTGCGCTGGTGGCCTGTTTTATGATCATGGTGATTATCCTCGCGGTACTGGCGATGATCGTCGTGAAAGCGCTGACCCACAGCCCGTGGGGAACCTACACCGTCGCCTTTACTATCCCGCTGGCGATCTTCATGGGGATTTACCTGCGTTATCTGCGCCCGGGCCGCATTGGTGAAGTGTCGGTCATCGGTCTGGTATTCCTGGTGTTTGCTATTATTTCCGGCGGCTGGGTGGCTGAAAGCCCGACCTGGGCACCGTACTTTGACTTTACCGGCGTACAGTTGACCTGGATGCTGGTGGGATACGGCTTTGTCGCCGCCGTATTGCCGGTGTGGTTGCTGCTGGCGCCGCGTGATTATCTCTCTACCTTCCTGAAAATCGGTACCATTGTTGGTCTGGCGGTAGGGATTCTGATCATGCGTCCGACGCTGACCATGCCTGCGCTGACCAAGTTTGTTGACGGTACAGGCCCGGTCTGGAGCGGTAACCTGTTCCCGTTCCTGTTTATTACCATCGCCTGCGGTGCGGTCTCTGGTTTCCACGCGCTGATTGCCTCCGGCACCACGCCGAAGATGCTGGCGAATGAAGGTCAGGCCTGTTTTATTGGCTACGGCGGGATGCTGATGGAATCCTTTGTCGCCATTATGGCGCTGGTGGCGGCCTGCGTTATCGACCCGGGCGTCTACTTTGCGATGAACAGCCCGATGGCTGTACTGGCACCTGCCGGAACCACCGATGTGGTTGCGTCAGCGGCACAGGTTGTGAGCAGTTGGGGCTTTGTTATCACGCCTGATACGCTGCATCAGATTGCGAACGATGTCGGCGAACAATCCATTATCTCCCGCGCAGGCGGTGCGCCGACGCTGGCAGTGGGCATGGCGTATATTCTGCATGGTGCGCTGGGTGGCATGATGGATGTGGCGTTCTGGTATCACTTCGCCATTCTCTTTGAAGCCCTGTTTATTCTGACGGCGGTAGACGCCGGTACGCGCGCCGCACGCTTTATGCTGCAGGATCTGCTGGGCGTGGTGTCACCGGGTCTGAAACGTACCGATTCGCTGCCTGCGAACCTGCTGGCAACGGCGCTGTGCGTGCTGGCCTGGGGTTACTTCTTGCACCAGGGCGTGGTGGATCCATTGGGTGGTATTAATACCCTGTGGCCACTGTTTGGTATCGCCAACCAGATGCTGGCCGGTATGGCGTTGATGCTTTGCGCGGTGGTGCTGTTCAAGATGAAACGTCAGCGCTACGCGTGGGTGGCGCTGGTGCCAACGGCCTGGCTGCTGATTTGTACCCTGACCGCCGGCTGGCAGAAAGCGTTTAGCCCGGATGCGAAAATTGGCTTCCTCGCCATCGCTAACAAGTTCCAGGCGATGATCGACAGCGGTAATATTCCGGCGCAGTACACTCAGTCGCAGCTGACGCAGTTGGTGTTTAACAACCGCCTGGATGCGGGTCTCACTATCTTCTTCATGGTAGTCGTTGTGGTGCTAGGTCTGTTCTCCATCAAAACTGCACTGGCAGCACTGAAAGAGGACAAACCTACGTCGAAAGAAACGCCATACGAACCGATGCCTGAGAATGTCGAAGAGATCGTGGCGCAGGCGAAAGGCGCGCACTAATATTCTCTTAACCAACGAGCCCTCTCCTGAATGGGGAGGGCGTTTGTTCGACAGGGAACCACTATGTTTGAAACGCTCTCTAAAGCCGGGAAGTATTTGGGTCAAACCGCCCGATTAATGATAGGTGTGCCGGATTACGACAACTATGTTGAGCATATGCGCGTCACGCATCCGGACCTGACGCCAATGACCTACGAAGAATTTTTCCGCGAACGCCAGGATGCGCGCTACGGGGGGAAAGGCGGCGCGCGCTGCTGTTAATGCACTTCATCATTCAAGCTGCAGGCGTGTTCACCCTGGTCACTTACCTTTTGTAAGCTCCAGGGTTTCGCTGCGTTGCCGCCATCAGGCATCCCCGCACCATAATCACACCGTAAACGATTCTACTTTTTCGAAGGCTGCGCGCAGCGTCTGTGGCGTTAACGTTACCGGCAGCGCATGAATGGACTCCACCGGGCGCAGGGTGTGCGCAATCACGTTGTCGATTTCGGCGCGGTTGTTGATGTCCACTTCCAGTTGAGCCAACCGGGTTGGCAGGTTGAAGCGCTGATAGGCGGTAATTAACTGCGCCAGCACATCATCTTGTCCCAGCAGCGCGCTTTGCACCAGTATGCCGTACGCCACTTTGGTGCCATGTAAAAACTTCTCCGTTTGCGGGAGCACGGTCAGGCCATTATGTACCGAATGCGCCGCCGCCACGCGGGTGTAGCGCTCACCCAGACCGCCGACCATGCCGCCTCCGGCAATAATTGCATCCACCACATCGCAAAATGTGCGGCTCAACGTGCCTTGTTGCTTATCGACCAGCGCCTGCTCGCTGCTTTCCAACAGGACGTCGCGGATCGTCTGCGCAGCATGGATACCCAGACGTACGGTCAGAGGCAGGTTTTCCGGCTCAGGCGCGAGCACGACGGCCTCGTACCATTTCGCCAGCGTGTCGCCGATCCCTGCCAGTAAGTATTCTTCAGGCGCATTGAGAACGATCTCTGGCTCGACCAGCACGAGGAAATTGGCGTCAGCGAAAATTTCGAAATGCAGCGCCTGGCCTGCATCGTTGTACCAGACGGAGAGCGGTGTCCATGCGGCGCAGGTCGCTGCGATAGTAGGAATACCGACAAAAGGCAGACCCAGACGACGAGCCAGCGCTTTGGCTGTGTCGAGCAATGTCCCGCCGCCCACACCAATCACCACGCTGCGATTCTCTCCTGACTCTTTTGCCAGTTGAGTAACATCGGTTTCGCTGCAATGTCCCGTAAACAGCAGGTGCCTGGCATCGGCAAGATGAAATGCCTCAGGCAGATAAGGGCGGGCCGCGTCGATGGCGCGTTCACCGTACACCCAGACGGCGCGTGAGAGTTGCTCTGCGGTGAAAAAATCGTTGAGTCTTGACAGGCTGCCGGGATGGGAAAAATAGTTGGCCGGGCCGGTGACGACGCGAATCTCGGTATTACTCATGTTGTGTTGTCCTTTTGGCTGTCCTGTCAATGCAGGTTATTTTTATATAGACGTCTGAACGTCTTGATTGCCAAATACTAGCATCGTGCTATAGTGGCTTCAACCACAACATCACCCGCTGGGATAACAATAATGAGTAATAACCCGCTGATTCCGCAAAGCAAACTGCCTAATCTTGGCACCACTATCTTCACGCAAATGAGCGCGCTGGCGCAGCAGCATCAGGCCATTAACCTCTCGCAGGGATTTCCTGATTTTGACGGGCCACTCTTTTTGCAGGAACGTCTGGCGTATCACGTCGCGCATGGCGCAAACCAGTATGCGCCGATGACGGGCGTACAGCCGCTGCGCGAAGCCATTGCGGATAAAACCGCGCAGTTGTACGGCTATAAACCTGATGCGAATAGTGAAGTGACCGTGACGGCGGGGGCCACAGAAGCGCTGTTCGCCGCAATTACGGCGCTGGTGCGTCCTGGCGATGAGGTGATTTGTTTTGACCCGAGCTACGACAGCTATGCGCCCGCGGTCGAATTATCCGGCGGCGTAGTTAAACGTATCGCGCTGCAACCGCCGTCTTTTCGCGTCGACTGGCAGGAATTTAGCGCTGTACTCAGCGAACGCACCCGACTGGTGATCCTTAACACGCCGCACAATCCTTCCGCCACCGTATGGCATCACGCCGATTTTGATGCCCTGTGGCAGGCGATTAGAGAACGCGAGATCTTTGTCATCAGCGACGAAGTTTATGAGCACATTTGCTTCGCCGGACAAGGACATGCCAGCGTGCTGGCGCATTCACAGCTGCGCGAACGCGCCGTTGCCGTTTCATCGTTTGGGAAGACCTACCATATGACCGGCTGGAAAGTCGGTTACTGCGTTGCGCCTGCCGCCATTAGCGCTGAATTACGCAAGGTACACCAGTATCTGACGTTCTCAGTGAATACGCCGGCTCAGCTGGCGCTGGCGGATATGCTGCGGGAGGATCCAACACACTATCGTGAGTTGCCAGCCTTTTATCAGAAAAAACGCGATGTGTTGGTGAACGCGCTGCGTGACAGCCGGCTGGAAATTTTGCCGTGTGAAGGCACCTATTTTCTGCTGGTCGATTACAGTGCCGTCTCCACGCTTAACGACGTTGAGTTTTGCCAGTGGCTGACCAAAGAAGTAGGCGTTGCCGCGATCCCGTTGTCGGTTTTCTGCGCCGATCCTTTCCCGCATAAGCTGATTCGCCTATGTTTTGCCAAGCAAGAATCGACGCTGCTGGCGGCAGCCGAACGTCTGGTTGCGCTGTAGCTATTTTACTGTCCAGGCTTTGGAGAAGCGACGGTCGGCAAACAACTCTTGCAGACCGTTAATTTGTTTCAGACGTAAAACCTCATCGTCGTCCATGCCTAACTCTTTACTGATTTTCTCTGCGCTCCATCCCAGTAGCGATAATTCACGAACGATTTCCGACATGGCATGAATTTTATGCCGCCCACGGGCACGGTTATGACGAATTGTCGCTGCCATGCGTTCATGGCGCTCACGCTGTAAACAGGTGACCGGCAGGTAGCCATGCAGGCGTGATTTCAGCGACGGTTTGCTTTTACCTAGCTCATGACGGTGGAAACCATCGACAATTTCGTATTCTTCCTCCGTGGAGTGAACTACCACGATGGGCTGCGTGAATCCGTCTGCTTCGAGGGATTTCTGCAGCAGCTTTTTCTCCGGAGGCGCAACGTTATTGGGGTTATAGTCATTGGGTGAGATATGCTCGTTTTTAATCCATAGTACACAGTCTACTGGCTCTTCACGAAAAGGGCTGACGCTGTGGATAGCCATTCTGAATTGGTTGATTGCTTCAATTCGTTCTTCTTCTGACAGCCCAGAAAGAAAACCAGTGAGTTCTTGAGTTAGTCGGTGTTGCATAAGATTCCCCATTGCTGGCGTTTTATTTTCATGCGTTCATTATAACGTTGGTAGTTTTTGGGTTTTGTGGGGCTGAATGACAGCGCCCGGCACCAGTAGTCGTTATTCAGCAGGACTTTACAGATACGCCGCCATGACGGAATATCCGCTGAGCCAATATCTTTTTCCTGAGTTTGCGGGATATTGTCCATGCCCTTTTTCTTATACCACTGCAAATAGATGGCGATTTTATTGCGATAATGCTCAGCGGTCTTTTCCGGCATGCTGTTGAGCAGCAGCATGGCGTATTCCTGCCAGTTTAAATGTTCGGGTTTCAATATTTTGCGGTGCCCGTAAAAATGGTTGTCCTGACCGGCATAAATTCCGCCACTTTTTACACCGCTGACACGGGCGCACATGGTTGCCCAACGCTCGGGTTCAATGACGTGATATAGCCATAATCCCTGACGCTGTTCCGGGCCAAAGGGCTCACAAATACGCATGTAACGTGTTGGGACACCGGCCTGATACATGAGATTGTATAAGGGATTGCACGACATTCTGGTTTTTGCGAACCAGGTCCAGATATCGGCAGTTTTCCAGTCATAAATCGGGTAAATATACCAGGTATGCCCGCCGGGGGCGCTGGTGGTCCAGGGTTTATCATCGGCAAAGCGCTGCTTTTGCGAATTGGCAATGGCGACAAAACGATTATATGACTCATCGGCGCGGATCCCGACCATCATGCCGGCTGGACGTTTCTCTGAATACCAGTCAGCGAACTCGCGAACAAATTGTTCAAAGGTCATGCCGGGTTGATAGAAGGAGAAATACTCTGGATCGGTTATGGCATCCGTGGGAGGCTGGCGAACCCACGGAGTACCTGGTTCCCAACACTGCCATTCTGGCTGAAATTGAGAGAGTGAATTCTGGGTGGTGAGCGGTAAAGCCACCCAATAAAAGCGCTCGATGACATCAGAATAACGTGCACGAAGCGCCTCAACATAATCAATAGTGCAGGAAAACTGGGCTTCCCAGTCGATAAATAGTACGTCAATTTTTTTATGCAGTTGGCGTGCAAGCATAGCTGTCAGATGTAACATCAGTCCTGAATCTTTCCCGCCGGAGAAAGAGACACAAACCCGAGGCAGAGTTTCCAGCGCCCAGGTTATGCGCTCCAGAGCGGCGTCCAGCACGTTTTGATCAAGCGGGATTTTATAAATAGACATATTAAACTCATATCAAAATTATTATTTAAAACAATAACAAATGCTGACAATAAGATATGCTAATTTTTTCCAGGTGCAACGTTTTAATACATTCATGGTTATTTTGAATTGCCTTCATTCATAAAAATATAAAATGAATAGGTAAAGCTCTACTTGTTAGTCCTTTGGTCATTTTTATCATTTATTTTATTAATTAAATTAACGAAGCCAGTATTGTTGAGTGACGCTCTGTTATACATCAAAAATAAATTTATTTTGGGTAAGGGGATATCGATACGGATCTCTTTTAAATTAAATGAGCCGATATATTGTTCGTAAACATCTCTTGGTAACAGACCTATGATATCTGTGTTTGAAATAATATTAATGATCGTTATTAATGAGTCGCTGCGGAAGCCAATATCTCGATTAGCCAGCAATGCGCTGGTTTTTTGCCAGTATTCTTTAACGCCAGGATCTTCAGAGATAAGTTGCGTGAACTGTTCTTTTAATATTGTTTCAAGCGTACTTTCTCCATTAATTCTCGGATGGTTTTTGTTGCAAACTAATATTGTTTCAGCAGTTTTAAATGGCGAGCATATTATCGAACGATTACTCACTGGAGCGGTAGCAATGACTAAATCTGCTTTTCTGTAAGCCAACAGATTTTCCGTACTTTCAGCAGTGATGAGTATGTTATGGTGCTCAATTTCGACATGCGAGTCTTCTCTGAGAAAATGAATAACTTCCTCGATGTTGATAATGGTTGGCAGTTGTGGACAGTAAATAACGAATTTTTTCTTCAGACTGGAGTTATTCATGATGTTTAGTGTCTGCTCCAGACTGTTGAGGTTTTTCTCAAGATGATGATGGAGGTTAATCCCCATAATCGTTGGCGTTAGGCCTTTTCCGGAGCGGATAAACAGTGGGTCATTAAATTGTGTGCGTAGCCGTTGCAGTGACTGGCTAACGGCAGAGGGGGTGATATACAAAGTTTCGGCAGCTTTAGTGATACTCAAATGTTGATAAATACACTCAAAGATAACCAATAGATTGAGATCGAACTTTTTAAGGTCATAGAGGTTAGCCATACATACCTTCCTGTGATGGTCATGTTTTGAAAAATTTAATTCTGAAATATTTTAAGTTGTGAATATTCTTGTGATTTATGTTTGTGTGCTTAATGAATGATTAATTTAAACTAAAAATAGCACATGTTGCGTAATTTTGACCAAAAAAGTTAATTTAAATGAGTGATTGACATGGGAATGATAACAACCACTCATTTTTTCACATTTATTTATTACCCATGATAATGTTTAATTTCTCCTTATCCGGTAAGCCGACTTCCTGTTGTAACGTATCGTCTTTACTCATGTAATAGATAGCCGGCGTGACGTTGGCGCCTAAATCATCCATCAACTTTTGATTGATATTCAACACTTTCATCTGCTCCGGTGAGACGGAAGTCGGGATTTGTAGCTTCATTTTCCCACCGGATGCCTCATAGTCATGCCAGGTCTTGGCCGGATCTTTTGCGGCCAGAATCGCAGCGGCGGTAGCCGGGCTTTCGGGTTTAATTACGCCAACCAGTATTGTGCGCAACTGAACTTTACCTGAGTCTACCCACGGGCGAGCCTTTTGCCAGAACTGTTTGCAATAGGGACAGAAGGGATCGGCAAACACGTAGACAATGACCGGAGCCTCTTTTTTCCCGTCCAGAATCCAGGATGCTTTTTCCATTCGCTGCCACATTTCGCGCCCGGCAGGGGCGTAGATCTCTTTTTCTATCAGCGTATTACTGAGGTTTTCGCCTTTTTCGTTATACATATAACCGGAAATGGCGTGTTTGCCGTCAGGCGTAACATAGATAGTAACGCCCATATCCTGGTATTTTCCCAGGTAGCCCTTCATTCCACCGGGCGCGTCGAAGGGTTTCAGAATAGTAATGCCCTGTTTCTCAATAGCTTTAACGGGAGCAGGAAGTTCTTCGGCGTGCACCACGGCAGGAAGCAGGGTTAAGAGTAAGGTACGTTTAAACATTGATTTTCCTTATAAAATCAGAAGGAAAGGGGGCTAAGTTGCAAAACCTATCGCAGCCATAGGTAAGATCGACCGTCTGTCGATTGCCCTTTCTTGAGTGGGGTGATGTAATCCCAATCGCTGTTACGACCTTTGTTAAGGTAATGTAGAGCGCAACACATAGCCAGCCCTGCTGGCACTGACGTTACCTGCGGGTAGCTCGGGTAATGAGGCTCCCTGCAAAGGGGGCCTTTTTTACTTTTATCTTTAGGTTCACAACATGAGTTTGAGTGGGTTGTTAGTTAACGCTTATTGATTTGATAAAGGAAACGCATTAGCCCTGCGAAGAGATTTTCGTTAACTTATCTCTCAACGAAAACACGGAGGAAGTACAGATGTCTTTGATTAATACCAAAATTAAACCTTTCAAAAACCAGGCGTTCAAAAACGGTGAGTTCATCGAAGTAACCGAGAAAGATACCGAAGGTCGCTGGAGCGTCTTCTTCTTCTACCCGGCTGACTTTACTTTCGTTTGCCCGACCGAGCTGGGTGATGTGGCTGACCACTACGAAGAACTGCAGAAACTGGGCGTAGATGTCTATTCCGTATCTACTGACACCCACTTCACCCACAAAGCATGGCACAGCAGCTCTGACACCATCGCGAAAATCAAATACGCGATGATCGGCGACCCGACTGGCGCCCTGACCCGTAACTTCGACAACATGCGTGAAGATGAAGGTCTGGCTGACCGCGCAACCTTCGTTGTAGACCCGCAGGGTATCATCCAGGCAATCGAAGTTACCGCTGAAGGTATCGGCCGTGATGCGTCTGACCTGCTGCGTAAAATTAAAGCCGCACAGTACGTTGCCTCTCACCCAGGTGAAGTTTGCCCGGCGAAATGGAAAGAAGGCGAAGCGACCCTGGCTCCATCCTTAGATCTGGTCGGTAAGATTTAAGTCGCATAATTTGTAGGCCGGATAAACGCAGTGCATCCGGCCATTCCACAGGCGCAAGTTTGCGCCTGTTTCATTCCAGCACCATGACGCAAGTTGCATTAATGCAGTCCCGCAAAGTCGGCTTGCATGATGATGTTTTCAGAGAGGGAAGAAGAATGCTCGACACAAATATGAAAACCCAGCTCAAGGCTTATCTTGAGAAACTGACCAAACCTGTTGAGCTGATTGCTACGCTGGATGACAGCGCTAAATCGGCAGAAATCAAGGAACTGCTGACTGAAATTGCTGAACTGTCAGAAAAAGTCACCTTTAAAGAAGACAATACTCTGGCGGTACGCAAGCCATCGTTCCTGATCACCAATCCAGGTTCTCACCAGGGGCCGCGCTTTGCCGGTTCTCCGCTGGGCCATGAGTTTACCTCCCTGGTGCTGGCGCTGCTGTGGACCGGTGGTCATCCGTCAAAAGAGGCGCAGGCGTTGCTGGAGCAGATCCGCGATCTCGACGGTGATTTTGAGTTTGAAACCTATTATTCGCTTTCCTGTCATAACTGTCCGGACGTGGTACAGGCGCTGAACCTGATGTCGGTACTGAATCCACGCATCAAGCATACGGCGATTGACGGCGGTACATTCCAGAACGAAATTACCGATCGCAACGTGATGGGCGTTCCGGCGGTGTATATGAACGGCAAAGAGTTCGGTCAGGGGCGTATGACGCTGACTGAGATCGTGGCGAAAGTAGATAGCGGCGCAGAAAAACGTGCGGCACAAGAGCTGAACAAACGTGATGCTTATGACGTGCTGATTGTCGGTTCCGGTCCTGCGGGGGCGGCAGCGGCAGTGTACTCTGCACGTAAAGGTATTCGCACCGGTCTGATGGGCGAACGTTTTGGCGGTCAGGTTCTTGATACCGTTGATATTGAAAACTACATCTCGGTACCGAAAACCGAAGGCCAGAAACTGGCGGGTGCGCTGAAAGCACACGTTGATGACTATGATGTTGATGTGATCGACAGCCAGAGCGCAAGTAAACTGGTTCCGGCGGCTCAGGAAGGCGGTTTACATCAGATTGAAACGGCATCCGGCGCGGTGCTTAAAGCACGCAGCATTATCATTGCCACCGGTGCGAAATGGCGCAACATGAACGTTCCGGGCGAAGATCAGTATCGCACCAAAGGCGTAACCTACTGCCCGCACTGCGATGGCCCGCTGTTTAAAGGCAAGCGCGTTGCGGTGATTGGTGGTGGTAACTCTGGTGTTGAAGCTGCTATTGATCTGGCAGGCATTGTTGAACATGTGACGCTGCTGGAGTTCGCACCTGAAATGAAGGCTGACCAGGTGCTGCAGAATAAGCTTCGCAGTCTGAAAAACGTCGATATTATTCTGAATGCGCAAACGACAGAAGTGAAAGGCGATGGCAGCAAAGTCACCGGCCTGGAGTATCGTGACCGCGTGAGTGGCGACGTTCACAGTGTGGAACTGGCGGGTATCTTTGTACAGATAGGTCTGCTGCCAAACACCAACTGGCTGGAAGGTGCCGTCGAGCGTAATCGCATGGGTGAAATCATCATCGATGCCAAATGCGAAACCAGCGTGAAGGGGGTTTTCGCCGCTGGTGACTGCACCACCGTGCCGTATAAGCAGATCATCATCGCGACTGGTGAAGGCGCGAAGGCCTCATTGAGTTCGTTTGATTATCTGATTCGCACGACTGTAGCATAAAAAAAGTAAGACACACCTGCAATGCCAAAACCGTCAGCCATCCGCTGGCGGTTTTTTATTTCCACGCTTTCAGATTGTCAATTCTTGAAACAATAAACCGCATAACACATTCATTTAATGAGTCTGACCATTAGTTTCAGCAAAGAAAGATGAGGCGTTTTCTTTATTATATCAACCTGCATTACGTTTTCATGGTCACCCCTGTCAGGCATAAACCTGGCAGGGGTTTTCTTTAGCAAATTAGAGGCTATTAACGTACAACCAGCACTGGCAGAGTAGCGTGGCGAACAACGCTGGAAGCGTTTGAGCCGAGCAGATGAGTGCTGATTGATGGGTTGCGCGATCCAATGACGACCACATCCGCATTCAACTCTTCACCCAACTCGTTGACGACGTCACGTACGCTGCCAAAGCGGACGTGTTGTTTAATACGGGAAGGATCGATGCTGAAGTGACCGACCATCGTTTGCAGACGGGTTTCCGCTTCATGTTGTAGATGCTCTTCAAAACGACGGACATCGGCTGCAAAGCGGTGCAGGCTTAAGCTTGCTGAGCCTGGCAGCACATGCAGCAGATGGATAACCCCGTTTTCCTGTGCCAGAAATTCTGCATGGCGAATAGCCTTATCGCTCAGTTCCATTTCGAATACATCAACAGGCATTATGATTGTGTTGTACATAAACATTCTCCTTGTCATTACATGAACACATATCAGCATAGTATTAAAAATGATTCTGTCAGTCACGACACAGATTTATGTTTTGCGAACAGGAGATAAGGTGAGAGTCAGGAGCAGAGGACTAACCGGAAAGAGGATGCGGATGCATCCCCTGTAAGATAAAGCGAGTGGCTTTGATAAGACAGAGTTAGCGCAGGTAGTCGCCCGCAGCTTCAGGTTGGTACTCAAGCTCAATGACTTCGAGGTGTGTTGAGGTTCCGCCTGGTAGTTCCCAGTGAATGGTGTCGCCAACGCGCAGGCCCAGAAGTGCAGCGCCAACAGGTGCCATTACCGAAAGCTGTGTGCTGCTGTCAGTCATATTGGCCGGATACACCAGGGTACGCACACGGACTTCGCCATCACTCAGATTGCGGAATTTCACGCGGCTGTTCATGGTCACGACATCGTGCGGCATGGTTTCTGGTGAACACATTTGGGCACGATCCAGCTCGGCGTTCAGGGCGTCGGCAATCGGTAAACCAGCAAACGCAGGTTGCTCCAACAGGCGGTCAATGCGTTCCGCATCGAGGTCGTTAATGATGATAGTTGGTCTGGACATTTGTTACTCCATGTCGTCGATACTGCGGGTGCGCAGGTAAATAATCCCAAAAGAAAACCCTCACCGTCAGGCGGCAAGGGTTTAGCTTTTATGATGATACTGAGACTTACCCCTGGTTTGAAGTGATTTAGTTCACATTCAGGCAAATCATCAATATTGTTGCGTATGGTGTGATTTTAGCCGAAAAACGCGATCGTTCTCCAATTTGCATTATGCTTTTTAAGCGCTCGCTGCGGGCGCGTCAAACAACTCAGTGTTCCGCGACAGGAGATCTCATGAGCCAGTACGACAAACTTACCTTGAAAGACGGCAGCTATTTGCATTTTAAAGATTGGGGAAGTGGGCAGCCTATTGTCTTTAGCCATGGCTGGCCGCTGACGGCAGATGCGTTTGAGGATCAGATGCTGTTCCTCGGGTCGAAAGGATTTCGGGTGATCGCCCATGACAGGCGTGGGCATGGGCGTTCAGCCCAACCCTGGGATGGTCACAATATGGATCAGTATGCTGACGATCTGGCTGAACTTACCGCGCATCTCAATCTTAAAGATGCCGTACATGTCGGACACTCTACCGGGGGCGGGGAGGTGGCGAGGTACATTGGTCGCCATGGAACGCAGCGGGTAGCCAAAGCGGTGTTAATCGGCGCGGTGACGCCCATAATGATCAAGACCGACTTTAACCCAAATGGTGTGCCGAAAGAGGTGTTTGATGGCATCCGTGAGGGAGTGATAAACGATCGCGCTGCTTTCTTCTATGAACTGACCGCTGCATTTTATGGCTACAACCGCCCGGGCGTAAATGCGTCGAAAGCCGTTCGTGAAAGCTTTGTTGAACAGGGCTTACAAGGTTCCATCAAAGCGTTGTACGACTGTATTCACGCGTTTTCAGAAACTGACCTGCGTGAGGATCTCAAAAGGATGACTATCCCGACGCTGGTGATCCATGGTGATGACGATCAGATTGTCCCGTTTGAAACCTGCGGAAAGGTTGCGGCGCAAATACTGCCGGACTCGCAGTTGAAGGTGTATGTTGGCGGTTCGCATGGCATTTGCACTACCCATAAACAACAGATCAACGGCGATCTGCTCAACTTTATTCAATCGTAATCTTTAGCGGATTGTTCTACGCTGATCTTCTTTTTCCAGGGAGATGAGCGAAGCATAATTTGTGCTGCGCTGATGTTAACTTCAACAGAGAACACTATGTATTTCTATCAACCATCACAAGGACACGGCTTACCGCATGACCCGCTGAATGCCATCATTGGACCGCGCCCTATTGGCTGGATTGCCTCCCGCGACAGCGATGGTCGGCATAACCTTGCACCGTACAGTTTCTTTAACTGCTTTAATTATCACCCGCCGATTATTGGTTTCGCCAGCAGCGGCTGGAAAGACAGCGTGCAGAATATTATCGACACCGGTGAGTTTGTCTGGAATCTGACGACTCTTGAGTTGGCCAGTGCGATGAACGAAACGTCAGCCAGCTTGCCTCACGGCGAGGATGAGTTTTTTGCCGCCGGGCTTAGCAAAGCAGATAGTCGGATAGTCAGCGTGCCGCGGGTGGCGCAAAGCCCGGTCAATTTTGAGTGTCGCTTATCGCAAAGTCTGCAACTGACCACCGCTGATGGTTCGCCTGTTGAAACCTGGCTGGTGCTGGGAGAAGTGGTGGGTATTCATATTGATGAAACGCTACTGGAAGGCGGCATCTACCAGACGGCGAAAGCAAAACCGGTACTGCGTGCGGGCGGGCCAACGGCGTATTATTCGATAAGTGAAACACACCGCTTTGATTTAATTCGCCCGGATGCCCGTTCAAAACGCTAACCATATGGACCGACGCCAGCTTGCCGCGCCGGTCGTTATTTTCAGTATCCCACTTTGTCGATAATAAACTGTTTACCGCAGTTACCCGGATGTGGTTGCGGTAAGAATGACTGTGCGGATAACGTCTGGTTAATGGTGTCGGCTTTCAGGGACAACTGGATTTCTGTGAGATAGGCCGGATTGCCGTGGCAGCTTAGCTTCACGGCTTTAACGTTCTCTCTGCCCCAGCTTTTAGCGACGGCGGCGTCAAATGCGCTGCGGCTGACGGTTTTGCCGTAGTTTTCCGCGAGGAATTTGCCAGCCTCGCTGTTCTTAACCTCATTATTCATCCGTACCATCGTGCCGAAGTACGCGTCGGGATCAAAACCGAAACAGGCGCCATGTTTGGCATATTCGTAACGTTCCAGACAGGATCTCCCGCCGGCACCGGGCATTACGGCACTGAGTTTTGCCGCGCTTTCCAGCGACAGGCCCGTTTCGGGAGCCGCGCATTTACGGCTGGCGCGCGCTTCAGGCAGGTTGGGAATAGGGCGAGTCGCGCAGCCAAAGCGCATCCAGCGGCGGTTGTCTACTCCACGGGCGGCGATGGATTTTGGCAGGCTGGGCCATAAACCGTGAACGGTCAGGAAATCTGCTTTATCCGCGCTCTCTTTTTGCAGACGACATTCGTCGGGCTCTTGACGATTTCTCTCGTGTTGGCTCTGACAAAATCCGGTTTGCCAGGAGAGGGCCAGCACGTAGCTGTCAAAATCAGCGTACTGTTTTGCCTGAAGTTCGTCGGCCTGAGCTACAGAAAATGGGAGCAGAAGTGCTGCCAGCAGCGAAGAATAACGCCATGTTGATGTCATGATGATTTCGGAAACTTATATAAATTCTGAATATCATCTATTTAATCATAAAAAATGCCAGTTAGGTTTAGCTGACTGGCATCATTTTCATCAGGCGGGAACCCGAATGATTAGCTCCACATTGCCAGAATCGGCCAGCCGACCAGCAGAAGCATAGAGATGTAGATAACGCCGAAGATAGCACCCAGACGCCAGTAGTCTTTGGACTTCACATAACCACAGCCGTAGATAATAACGCCAGGGCCAGTTGCATACGGAGTCAGACAGCCCATGATACCGATGGACAGTACCAGCAGGATACACAGGTGTTCCATCGGAACGCCCGGGATGCCTTTGCCGACGGCCAGAATAACCGGCAGCATGGTGGCGGTGTGTGCGGAAAGGCTGGCAAACAGGTAGTGAGCAAAATAGAACACCAGCACCAGAACGATCACGGTCGCGTTAGGCGAGAAGCCTTCCAGGTGCGAGCTCATCGTGTTGGCGAACCAGTCGATGAAGCCTGAGCGGGTTAAACCATTCGCCATAACGACCAGCGTGGCGAGGTTAACCAGGGTGTTCCATGCGCTGTTATAACGGGTGATGTCTTTCCACGGGACAACGTGCAGCGCCAGCATCAGCGAGACTGCCAGCAGACCCACAGCGGTCGCATCAATCAGTTTACCGCCAAAGACCCACAGACCCAGGCTGAGCAGAACCAGACCGATCAGGGTCAGCTCTTTACGCGTCAGTTTACCCATGGTTTTCAGTTCATCACCAGCCCACGCGGCAACTTCAGCACTGTGAGTAACTTCTGGCTTGTAAAGAACATAGGACAGCCACGGAGCAACGATCAGCAAAATAATACCAACCGGCAGGAAGCTGAGGAACCATTGCAACCAGCTGATTTGAATACCGGCAATTTTATTGACGAATTCCAGACCCAGCACGTTAGGTGCAGCACCGGTAACGAACATAGAGGAGCTCAGGCTGGTACTGATTACCATCATCCACATCAGATATCCGCCGATACGGCGCGCGGACGGATCGTTCGGGAATGATTTAAACAGCGGCGGCAGGTTTTTGATAACCGGGAATACGGTACCACCGGTACGCGCGGTGTTGGACGGTGTAAACGGCGCCAGCAGAATGTCGATGATGACAATCGCGTAGCCCAGTGTCAGGGTGCGCTTACCCATGAATTTTACCAGGAACAGCGCGATACGACGACCCAGACCGGTGACTTCATAGCCCAGCGCGAAGATAAACGCGCCAAACACCAACCACACGGTCGTGCTGGAGAAGCCTGCCAGACCCCATTTCAGCGCTTGCTTACCCGCTTTAAACGCCGGGTCTGCCAGCTCTGAAGCATCAAACAGCAGATAGTTGCTGCCGATGACGCAGATCGTTACGGCGATAAAGCTTATCGCTGTTGCCGGGATTGGCTCCAGGATCATCCCAACAATCATTGCCACGAAAACGGCAAAATAGTGCCAGGCTTGCGGGGGCATTCCATCAGGGACAGGGATAAGAAACATGACGCCCATTACGACCAATGGGGCCAGTAATTTCCATATTTTATCTTTTGCTAAAGACATGTGTGTGATTCTCCGGAAAGGATCTTTAATTGTGATAATGATGAACTTGTGAAATCTGAGCTAAGAACCAGGTGACGATCAGCAGATCGGCGCAGCCTCCTGGGCTGAGGTTGCGTTCAATGCACTGTTGGTCGAACTGGCGCAGGTATTCGAGATCGGCAGGGGTACGAATCCCCCCTTGCTGCAATAGAGTTGTAGCCTGCTGCTGTAGCCAGCGCAGACCTTCTGCGCCGCCACGTGAAGCCACGTTGGTGTCGCCATTGATAGACATCAGCAGCAATAATGTGTCGAGTAGCGCCAGTTCAGGATCGCGGCCCTGAGTCAGCAGTGCGCGGTAGTGCGGCAGGGCATGCTGGATGACTAGCGGGTATCCCGCTTCGGCTTCGCCCCGTGCGCCGGTTAATCCCAGTTGCTGATAAAGACGTTGGCCAGCCGTGAGTTGTTGATTGTTCTGGCGCAGTTCGCGCTCGGTCAGGCCACGGCAAAATGTTGCTGCCGTAGAGCAAAGGGTTTCAGCGGTAACAGTCAGTTGGAGCTGGTGCAGGCGGCCAATGGCGGCACACAGCAGCCCCAGTGAAAAGATGCTCCCTTTATGGGTGTTTACCCCCTCGGTGGCGCGAAACATATCGGCTTCGCAGGCCATGCCCAGTGGGCGCAGTCCTTTCAACACATCTTCGGGCGACAGCTGTGCGCTAAACGCCCCATATTCAATAAAACGCGGCAGCCAGGCCTGAATTGCCTCAGCGCTGCGATGAAAATCTTCCAGCGCCATATCTTTATGTGCGCCGTTGTTAATACGATCCACCAGACCTGGTTTGGGCGACAGGTTGACTTCAGTCAACATGGCCCGCCACGCAAGCGTTGCGTAAGCGTCAGGCAGATCCAGAGGAAGGACTGCGTTATTGGTTGATGTTGCGGGAATCGGCATCATGCAGCAGAGCCTCCATCTGAGAGAGTAAGTCGGAAAGCGCGTGGGTTTTACCCCGCGCACATTCGGCAGCGCTTTGCTCGCACAGCAGACAGCGGCGGGCTGGGAGTGCGAAATGACGCCGGGACAGAATTTCCCCTTCAGGGGTCAGGACATCGATGTCCCATAGCCGTCCCAGCGGATGTGAATGCTCAAGTTCAATCGTGGCGAGCTTGAGATCGTGGGCCGGGGCCTCAATAGACAAAAGACCTTCCGGACCGCTGGCAGAAACCAGCGCCGTTTGCTCCCTGACAATCCAGGCGAATTTTTCCGCCAGCGCGAGCAGGGCGGTGACGCCGTGATTAAAGATGCGACGGGTTAATGCGCTGTCTTTAATCGGACCCGGTGCGACCACGGTAAATGAGACCAGTGGCGCGTGATGACGCGTCAGCCAGGCATGTTGCCTTGCTTGTCTCTCATCCCGGCTGGCGAGCAGCTCGGGAATCGAAACCGCGTTTTGGGTGGCGTGTTCAGGGAGCAGGCGCATGGCTTATTCCTTCACCTGATGCACAACGTCAATCACCGAGCCATCGCGGTAACGCACAACGGCAATCACGCGGTCGGTGAATTCGATAGCGCGTGGCTGACCGGTGAGCTGCTGTGCACGTTCGCGCAGCCATTCAATGGACACCACTTTCATACCGGCTTCTTTCAGACGTTCAGCCAGTTCCGGACGCGCAGGGTTAACGGCGATACCGTGGTCAGTGACCAGGATGTCTACGCTGGAGCCCGGGGTTACGCAGGTCAGGACGTTATCAACCAGCGTCGGGATGCGTCCGCGAACCAGCGGAGCGACAATGATAGAAAGCGCAGCGGCAACCGCAGTATCGCAGTGACCGCCGGATGCGCCGCGCAGTACGCCGTCAGAACCGGTCAGTACGTTAACGTTGAAGCTGGTATCAACTTCCAGCGCACTCAGCACCACGACGTCCAGACGATCGACGGAGGCGCCTTTTGAGCCCCAGTTGGCATACTGGTTGGCACTGATCTCAATGTGGTTTGGATTACGGGCCAGCGACTCAGCCGCGTTACGGTCAAAGCTCTGTACGTCCAGCAGTTTGCGAATCAGGCCTTTTTCGTGCAGGTCAACGATGGTAGCGGTGATGCCGCCCAGCGCGAAGTCAGCACGGATATCGCGGCTGCGCATCTTGTCTTCCAGGAAACGAGTAACGGCCAGAGAAGCGCCGCCGGTTCCTGTCTGCAGTGAGAAGCCTTCATTGAAGTAACCGGAGTTAGCAATGACGTCTGCCGCGCTACGGGCGATTAACAGTTCTCGCGGGTTGGTGGTCATGCGTGTCGCATCAGCACCGATTTTGTCCGCATCGCCGACCTGATCGATCTGTACAATCAGATCCACTTGATCCTGCGTAATGCTGGCCGGGTTATGCGGATAGGTCAGCAGCTGTTCAGTCAGCAGGACAACCTGTTTTGCATTTTCGGCATCGACGCGGGCATAGCCCAGTGAACCACAGCACGCTTTACCGGTATAGCCGTTAGCGTTACCAAACTGGTCACAGGACGGTACGCCGAGGAACGCCACATCAATGCTGAGTTCGCCACTTTGCACCAGGTGTACACGGCCGCCATGGGAGTGGACCTGCACAGGCTCGGCCAGCAGGCCACGGGAGATCTCTTCCGCCAGCGGGCCACGCAGCCCGGAGGTGTAAATACGGCTGACCACGCCCTGACGGATGTGCTCAACCAGCGGAGCATGGCAGTCGCTCAGGGAGCTGGAGGCCAGCGTCAGATTTTTAAAGCCCATTCTGGCGATGGCGTCCATCACCAGGTTAATCGTCAGATCGCCACCGCGAAAAGCGTGGTGGAAAGAGATGGTCATGCCATCCTGTAAACCTGAACGACGAATGGCGTCTTCCAGGTTAGCGCACAGCTTTTTGTCGCGCGGTTTTTGCGCCTGTAATTCTACTTTTGCGGTGCTCTGATAAGCGGAAAGCTCACTTTCTGCATGACGGCTCCAGGTCGCCACGCGATCCTGGCGTTGAGACTGTTCGATTTTCTGCGTCATTTTTTTGCCTTATTCTTCGCGAATGCCGGAAAGTTCTGCACGGGAGATAACCAGAAGGGCGCGCTCGATAACCGGGCTGTCGACCATTTTGCCGTTCAGGGAAACTACGCCACGGCCTTCGCGAGCGGCGGCTTCAGCGGCTTCCACGACCAGGCGCGCGTGAGCCAGCTCTTTGCGTGTCGGCGCATACAGGTTGTGCAGGAGCTCGATCTGGCGCGGGTTGATGAGCGACTTACCGTCAAAACCCAGTTGCTTGATGTGTGCGGCTTCATGCAGGAAACCCGCTTCGTTGTTGGCATCGGAATAAACGGTGTCGAACGCCTGAATGCCGGCAGAGCGTGCCGCCTGCAAAATAGAGCAGCGGGCAAACAGCAGTTCAGTCCCTTCCGCAGAGCGCTCAGTGCGCAGGTTACGCACATAATCTTCCGCACCCAGTGCAATACCGATCAGGCGCTCGGAAGCGTGGGCAATTTCTACCGCGCGGGTAATGCCTAACGGCGATTCGATGGCGGCTAACAGACCGGTACTGCCGGGCTCACGGCCACAGGCTTTCTCGATACGCAGGATTTCGCTTTCGATGTCGATGACGTCCTGCGCGGTATCGGTCTTCGGTAAACGCACGATGTCAGCGCCGCCGCGTACCACGGCTTCGAGATCGTTAATGCCCCATTCGGAGTCGAGGGCGTTTACGCGCACGATAGTTTCAACGTCGTGATACAGCGGATGCTGCAGCGCGTGGTACACCATACGGCGAGCAGTATCTTTCTCGCGCAGCGCGACGGAGTCTTCCAGGTCGAACATCAGCGCATCTGCCGGATAGATGAACGAGTTGCTGACCATGGCGGCATTGGCGCCCGGTACGAACAGCATGCTGCGGCGGGTACGGGTTTTACGTTGCTGCAAAGATTTACTAATCACTGGCAATCCTCCCATGGCAGTGCAGGAATACCGCCAGCGCGGGCCAGTAGTGCTTCCAGTCGCGCACGTAAAATGCAGTCCAGTGCGCCTTTATCATCAACATTTAATTGCACGCCGCGTACGTTGTAGCGGGACAGAACGTCCAGAATGGTGGCCCGGATGGCATCACCGAACTGCTTTTCGACGCTACTGTTAACCTGCAGGTCAATATCCTGCGAATCGAGTGGGGCGATGCGAATCATCACATCACCGGACTCGAGTGTGCCTGCGACGGCTGCCTGGTTTATTTTCATTTTTCACCTGTTGCTAATGCGGGGGTATTTTGGCGGACTGCCGCACCCGATGAGGCCCGCTCAACCATGCTTTGCAGATAGTGCAGCGTGGCGTCAGGGACCAGGGATGCGATAGCCGTGAGATCTTTTTTAACCAGCAGCTTGCGCACCCAGGAGGCAGAAATCGGCATCTCCTGGAAGCACAGCCGCTCAATTTCCACCAGTTCAATCGGTGGGGCGGGAAGCGTTGGGGTCTCCAGCCAGTAGCGCATATCGTTGTTGTACTGGGAGGTGACGGTGCAATACGGCTCGGTACCGACGAAGCGGTGCGTGACGCCAAGAGCCGGGGCCAGATACTGGCGGAAGATTTTCAGGTCTATTTCGGTATAGCAGTGGTTAATAACGCTCTGCTCTTTGATGAAGTAGCACGGGAATGTGGCGCGGGAAATGATGTATTCCGAACCGCGATGAACGGTTAAACGTGGAATGTCTTTTGTCCCTTTAAGCACCAGATCCAGTCGGTCTTCATACGGAAAACGCGAGGTATCTTCTTTCACCAAAAACAGATGCAGCCAGTCACATTGCGCGGCTGCTTGTTGGATCAGAAAACGATGTCCGTTGGTGAAGGGGTTGGCGTTCATGACGATACAGCCAATTTTTTTCCCTTCATGGCGCTGTTTCGCCAGTGATTCAGCGTAGCGTTTCAGACGTGTGGTGCTGTTTTCCATCAGCACCATAATGCCGGGAACGCTGGTCAGCGTAGAAAAACCGCACTGCTTAAACAGCGACTCGTACTCGGTTTTGGTATAGATGAAGAGGTGCGTACAGTGGCGCTCATAGGCGAGGTTGATTAACTCGGTCGCCAGCGTCAGCGCTAAGCCTTCACCCCTTACGGATTCGCAGATGGCGACGCACTTTATGATATTGCCGGCAATGCCGCCGCAGGCAATCAGGCGGTCATCACGGGTGACGGTGATAAATACTTCGACAGTTGTATCAACGCTCAAATCATTCTCTTTCAGAAATTGCGCGATAGCCGCCATCTTTTTATTTTCTGAGCGTTTAACTTGCGTGAATATATTATTACCGAACATAGTGAATAGAGCCCCGATGCTATATTTGTTACTGGGTTTCTGTTTTTGTTGCTCTGTTTAGCAACCTGATAACTTCTTGTTTGCAATTGAAGGGAATGTTTTTTTATTACGGAGTATTTCTTTTTTTCCCTGCTGCATACATCGTAAGGAGTATTTTGGAGGTAATTTTTGATTTATTTCACAATAAGTTAGAAGGTTTTAATGTGTTTTATGGTTTTAAGTTTTTTAATTAATTTAACTCCGAAATAGCGTGTGGTTTTAATTTGTTTAATTGATTTAAGGTGGGGAATCTGCAACGATCCTGTTTTATACCGCAACTTGCAAATAAAACATTTTTATTACAACTACAATGAGAAATAAGTTTCGGGTATCGTCGCTGAGGAAGAAATATGGCAGAGCAGAAAAATAAAACACGGTTTCCTTTTTTTCGCAGTCTGGCGTTTCCATTGCGTATCTTTCTGCTTATTTTGGTCGTTTCTGTTTTTATTATCGCCGCGTTAGCACAATACTTTACCGCCAGCTTTGAAGATTATCTGGCAACACATGTCCGCGATATGGCGATGAACCAGGCCAAAATCATCGCCTCTAACGACAGTATCATCGCGGCGGTGAAGCATCGTGATTACAAGCGTCTGGCGACCATTGCCGACAAACTGCAGAGCGGGACTGACTTCGACTATGTGGTGATCGGGGATACCAACTCTGTCCGCCTTTACCACCCAAATCCGGAAAAAATTGGCTACCCGATGCAGTTCACTAAACCCGGCGCGCTGGAAAGAGGGGAAAGTTACTTTATTACCGGCAAAGGGTCGATTGGGATGGCGATGCGCGCCAAAACGCCCATCTTTGATGACGATGGCAAAATTATTGGCGTGGTCTCAATTGGCTATCTGATCAGTAAAATCGATAGCTGGCGATCGGATTTTTTACTCCCAATGGCAGGGGTGTTTATCCTGCTGTTGCTGGTACTTATGCTGCTCTCCTGGTTATTTGCCGCCCATATTCGCCGGCAGATGTTGGGGATGGAGCCTAAGCAAATTGCGCGGGTAGTGCGTCAGCAGGAAGCGCTATTCAGCTCGGTATATGAAGGTTTGATCGCCGTGGACCCTGATGGGTATATCACCGCAATAAACCGCAGCGCGAGGAAAATGCTGGGACTGTCTTCGCCTGGACGAAAGTGGCTTGGAAAACCGGTTAGTGAGGTGGTTCAGCCGACTGACTTTTTCACCCAGCAGATTGCGGAAAAACGACAGGACGCGATGGTGAACTTTAATGGCCTGAGCGTTATCGCTAACCGTGAGGCGATTCGCTCCGGCGATGAACTGCTTGGGGCAATCATCAGTTTTCGTAGTAAAGATGAAATTGCTACTCTTAATGCGCAATTAACGCAGATCAAACAGTATGTAGAGAGCCTGAGAACGCTGCGTCATGAACACCTTAACTGGATGTCGACCATTAATGGCCTGCTGCAAATGAAAGAGTATGACCGGGTGCTGGCAATGGTGCAGGGGGAGTCGCAGGCGCAACAGCAACTGATTGACAGCCTGCGTGGCGCGTTTGCCGATCGTCAGGTAGCCGGTCTGTTGTTTGGCAAGGTGCAGCGTGCACGTGAACTGGGCCTCACTATGACTATCGTTCCTGGCAGTCAACTGCATCAACTCCCTGAGGGGCTGGATAGCACAGAGTTTGCAGCAATTGTTGGCAATCTGCTTGATAATGCATTTGAAGCGAGCTTGCGCACCCAGCAAGGCAACAAGATCGTCGAACTCTATTTGAGCGATGAAGGGGATGACGTGATCATCGAAGTTGCCGATCAGGGATGCGGTGTACCGGAAGCATTGCGTGAAAAAATATTTGAACAGGGTGTGAGCACCCGTACCGATGAACCAGGTGAACATGGCATCGGTTTGTATCTGATTGCAAGTTATGTGAGGCGCTGTAACGGGGTGATTACACTCGAAGATAACTCCCCCTGCGGCACCTTATTTTCTTTATTTCTTCCGAAAGTGAAAAAAAATAATGACGGAACCATTAACGCTATTGATCGTTGAGGATGAAACGCTACTGGCGGAAATGCATGCTGAATATATCCGCCATATACCCGGCTTCAGCCAGATTTGGCTGGCGGGTAATCTTGCGCAAGCGAGGATGATGATTGAGCGTTTTAAGCCCGGTTTGATTCTGCTCGATAACTACTTGCCGGACGGCAAGGGAATTACGTTGTTGCATGAACTAACCCAGACGCGTTATCCGGGCGGCGTGGTGTTTACCACGGCGGCCAGCGACATGGAAACGGTCTCCGAGGCCGTGCGCAGCGGCGCGTTTGATTATCTGGTTAAACCCATTGCCTACGAGCGCCTGGGACAGACGCTGACGCGTTATCAACAGCGCAGACGCATGTTGGCCGGTAATGACAGCGCCAGTCAAAAGCAGATTGATGAAATGTTTAATGCTTATGCGCGCGGCGAACCGAAAGGCGATTTGCCGACCGGAATTGATGCGTTAACGCTGAATGCGGTGTTGAAATTATTTGCCGATCCGACGGTACATCATACTGCGGAAACGATCGCCCAGGCGCTCACTATCAGCCGTACCACCTCCAGGCGCTACCTGGAGTACTGTGCCAGCCGTCATTTGATTATTGCGGAGATTATTCACGGTAAGGTGGGGAGGCCGCAGCGTATTTATCACGGCGGCTAATTCACGTCATCCTTGAAGCTGCCTCTTTGTGGGCTGCGTGAAGAAACCCCAGGCACATAATTATCTATGGTACTGGGGATGTCTTCACTTGCCGCCTTGATGCAGCTTAAATGATTTTGCGTATCAAGGTCAGATACTGACAGTTATCGTTAACCGCCAATCAGGGCGGACGTCGCCGGCACCATCACTTCAGTTGCGATAATCACAACCAGCAGTCCAACCAGAACCGGAACCGAGGTACGTTTCACTACTTCGAACGGAGAGATCTTTGCCATCCCTGCGACAGCGACAACCACACCGGAGACCGGAGAGATTGTGCGTCCAAGGTTTGATGCCTGCAGCATCGGGATAGCCAGGTAAGCCGGGTTAATACCAGAAGAGTGCGCCAGTTTCGGGATCATCTCAACGAAGGCATAGAACGGTGCGTTACCGGACCCCGTGGTCATTGCCGCCAGCATAGTCAGGATCACCAGTACCAGCATCAGAATAATGCTCGCGGAGCCAAACGAGGTGGCGATAGAAATCAGACTCTGAATAAAGCCGATTGTGCTCAGACCCTGGGCAAAAACGCCCGCCGCGACTAACAGCATCACCACATTAGCAAAGGCATCCGCCATACCACGGTAGGCGACTTCCAGACCCGAGAAAACCTTCTGGGTGTTGAATCCTCGTACGAACTCCAGCACAGCAGCGATGAGCATGCACAGCACCAGAATCGTAATGATATGCAGCTGTGGGCCCCATTTTCCATCGAAAATCAGGACGCCAACGATCGGGGTAAATGGCAAGATGGCGTAAAACGACGGGGCGGTAGTGGTAATTTCAGCCACATCTAACATTTCATGAGAAATGTTCTCTTTTTTATCCAGATAACGCTGCCAGAAAAAGTGGGCAATCGCCATAGCAATGATGGCGGCAATGGAAATTGGCAACGTGGTTTTAAACGCGAAATCGATCAGCGGCATTTCCGCGGCTTTTGCAGCCAGCACTACATCACCGGATGTTGGCGAAAGAATAATAGCGGCTGGGGAGGCGCAAATGGCCGCTGCGGCGCCACGGCTAATCCCAACGTTAACCATGATCGGGAACAATGTCGCCATCAGCAATACGCCCAGACCGGTTGCTGAAGAGACCGCCAGGGACATCAGGCAGGCGACAAAATAGGCGGCAATCATAAGCAGATAAGGTGAATTGATATACTGCAGCGGCTTAGAGGCCAGCTTAACCACCATATCATTCGCGCCAATATGCGTCATGTAGGCGGCAAAACCACACAGCATCATAATCATCATGCCGAGATCGCCGCCACGGCTCATCAGCAAAATTTTAATATATTCAACAATGTCTGTTGCCGTATAGCCCGTCGTTGCTGCGCTAGACGGCAAAACTTTATGGCCCATCAACGCACTGATAATCAGCAAAACCAGACCGCCGACAAACAGTACGCCTGTCGCGGAATAACCTTTAATGATGTAGCGCGCTACACCCACAATAACCACAACCCCAATAAGGAGTTCAATAAATGTCAACATTGTTTCCCCTGTCGCATTGCTGCCCAGAAAGTTAAAAAACTAAAAAAAGTAAAAAGTGGTGACAGAATGTGCCTAATAAACCGATAACTCTTGCTGATTGAAATCAATAAAAATACGGATTCAAGCGATGGCTAAGCCGTTTTTTCAGCATCGCGATTAAAAAAACAATATCACAATAAAAAACTGTGAAGCGCAGCGTTGGTGTGTGTGTTTTGTGGTGATATTGATGACTTATTGTTAATTTATTGTGATGTTATTTAACTCTCGCCGCAGGAAAGCACAATTTATTGGCAATAAAGAGAAAATAGTTCCTATGAAATGGCTCAGTAAATAAAGGGATAACTTATAGGCTGAGGAATATTCTGATTTTTTATTTGCGCATTTTTGTTAAGCTGACATTAAGGTTGGGTTTGCTAAAATTAATAATAAATCCCAGGATGGTAATTAAGTTGTGATTTTCGCTAAACGATATTTTCTCATTTTTTCATTTACTTTTATTCAGTTAGCTTTCACTTCCCAGGCTGCTGCTGAAGATAAAGGCTGGTTTGCTACTTTTAAAGATAATGTCAGTGAAACCTGGCAGCAGCCGGAACATTATGATCTGTATGTACCTGCTATTACCTGGCATGCGCGTTTTGCCTACGATAAAGAAAAAACGGATCGCTACAATGAACGGCCGTGGGGTGCAGGATTTGGTCAATCCCGTTGGGATGATAAAGGTAACTGGCACGGACTTTATATCATGGCGTTTAAGGATTCCTACAATAAATGGGAACCCATTGGCGGCTATGGCTGGGAAAAAACCTGGCGACCGCTGGCTGATGAAAACTTCCATACAGGTCTCGGCTTTACCGCCGGTTTCACCGCGCGTGATAACTGGAACTACATTCCGGTACCGGTGCTGTTACCGCTGGCATCAATTGGTTATGGTCCGGCAACGTTTCAGATGACCTACATTCCTGGAACGTATAACAACGGCAACGTCTACTTTGCGTGGATGCGGTTCCAGTTTTGATGGACTACCTGTATTGTCAGGTGGTTTATTGTAAAGTCTTTTAAAAACATAGTGATAGGAAGTTTAACTGAAAAATAACGCGACATTTATCACTTTTTGATAAAGTTCGACTGGACAAAGTGCACCACAATTGTTGTACTGATACCCGACACAGCATTTGTGTCTATTTTTCATGTAAAGGTAATTTTGATGTCTAAGATTAAAGGTAACGTTAAGTGGTTTAATGAGTCCAAAGGATTCGGTTTCATTACTCCGGAAGATGGCAGCAAAGATGTGTTCGTACACTTCTCTGCAATCCAGACCAATGGTTTTAAAACTCTGGCTGAAGGTCAGCGTGTAGAGTTCGAAATCACTAACGGTGCCAAAGGCCCTTCTGCTGCAAACGTAATCGCTCTGTAAGCATACGACAGCAAGCATTCAAAACCCGCTTAATTGCGGGTTTTTTTCGCTTCAATGTGCGGGAGAGGCAGAAACCAACCAGAATGCCAGGGCGGTCATCGCGAATGATCCCAACAGATTAACCAGTACATTCACCATAGCCCAACCAAAGCGTCCTTCCTGCAGTAAAAACACTACCTCAGCAGAGAAAGTGGAAAACGTTGTCAGTCCCCCGCAAAAGCCAGTAGTAATCAGCACCTTCCACATTGGGTCAATATTTGTCATGCGATTAAACCATGCCAGACCCATACCAATGATAAATGCGCCAAGTAAGTTTGCAGCCAGCGTACCGAATGGAATGGCCTGATGCAGCGGGTTAAACCGCATACTCAACATCCATCTTGCTACGCTACCTGTGCCACCACCGATAAAAACCGCTAAAAGGAGTTGTAACACTGCGTAATCCTGCTATTTGATTGTATAGAGGGTGAGTGTAACGCTGAATAATTGTTGTTGGCGAGCTTAACAAAGTTTTCTGGAGGGAATATGTTCGTTGCAGCAGGGCAATTTGCCGTGGGACCTTCATGGGAAAAAAATGCAGAAACCTGCGCCTTACTGATGTCTCAGGCTGCAGGAGAGGGGGCGTCGCTACTGGTATTACCGGAGGCATTGCTGGCGCGTGACGATTTAGACCCTGACCTGTCAGTGAAATCAGCTCAGCTTTTGGAAGGTGGGTTTCTGACGCGTTTGTTGCGAGAAAGCGCACAAAATGAGATGACGACAATCCTGACGATTCATGTTCCCTCTGTGCCAGGCCGGGCATTTAACATGCTGGTGGCGCTACGGGCTGGTCGGGTAGTGGCCCATTACGCTAAATTACATCTCTATGACGCCTTTTCGATTCAGGAGTCACGTAATGTCGATGCAGGGGACGCCATAGCGCCGCTGCTGGACGTAGGCGGATTAAAAGTAGGGCTAATGACCTGCTATGACCTGCGCTTCCCTGAGCTGGCGCTGGCGCTCGCGTTGCAGGGGGCTGAGATTCTCGTTTTACCTGCGGCTTGGGTGCGGGGAGCGTTAAAAGAGCATCACTGGGCCACGCTTTTGGCGGCAAGAGCGCTGGATGCCACGTGTTATCTGGTTGCGGCCGGAGAGTGCGGCAACAAGAATATCGGCCAAAGCCGGGTCATCGATCCCTTTGGCGTGACTATTGCGGCGGCGGCTGAAACGCCCGCGCTCATTATGGCCGAGGTTTCCGCCGAGCGGGTCAGGCAGGTCAGGGCACAACTTCCGGTGTTAAGTAACCGACGCTTTGCGCCACCGCAATTATTATGACGTTTTTTTAAACAAGGCTTGATTCACCTTGTTACAGATTGCTATTGTGTGCGCGCGTCGAAAGGCCGTTAATATTCTCAGGTTAATATGGCGCTTTATGTAGCCTGGTTTAAGTCAAGAAGGTATCTATGGGTGAGATTAGTATTACCAAACTGCTGGTGGTTGCCGCACTGGTTGTTCTGCTGTTTGGTACCAAGAAGTTACGTACTCTGGGTGGAGACCTGGGGACGGCAATCAAGGGCTTCAAGAAAGCAATGAACGACGATAATGCCGATGCCAAGAAAGAGGCTGATGGTAGCGTTCAGGCTGAGAAGCTTTCTCATAAAGAGTAATTCTGCAAACTCTGCATGAAAAAAACCGGCGATTTGCCGGTTTTTTATTGCTGATATGTAAGTGAGTATTACACGATTACTTCACTTCCAGCCCTTTGGCCTGCATGTCAGCATGGTATGAAGAGCGCACGAATGGACCGCAAGCAGCGTGGGTAAAGCCCATAGCCATGGCTTCTGCTTTCATCTCATCGAACTCATCCGGGCTTACATAGCGTTGAACCGGGAGGTGATGGCGGCTTGGCTGTAAATACTGCCCCAGCGTCAGCATGGTCACGCCATGGCTACGCAGGTCGCGCATGACCTCAATGATTTCAGCATTAGTTTCACCCAGACCCACCATCAGACCCGATTTGGTCGGAATCTCAGGGTGTGCTTCCTTGAAGCGTTCCAGAAGCTTCAGTGACCAGTTGTAGTCAGCCCCAGGGCGTACATTACGATAAATACGCGGTACGTTTTCGAGGTTGTGGTTAAACACGTCCGGCGGCGTGGCTGTGAGGATATCCAGCGCGCGATCCATACGACCACGGAAGTCAGGCACCAGCGTTTCGATTTTAATCGACGGGCTTTTCTCACGAATCGCGGTGATGCAGTCAGCAAAGTGCTGAGCGCCGCCGTCACGCAGATCGTCGCGGTCAACGGAGGTAATCACGACATAGCGCAGCGCCATGTCTGCAATCGTCTGAGCCAGTTTTAACGGCTCGTTGGCGTCAGGAGCAACTGGACGGCCATGGGCAACGTCACAGAATGGGCAACGGCGAGTACAGATTGCGCCGAGGATCATAAAGGTTGCTGTTCCGTGATTGAAACATTCAGCCAGGTTAGGGCAGGAAGCTTCTTCGCAGACAGAGTGCAGGCCATTTTTGCGCATTGCCGCTTTGATGCCCTGGATGCGAGTGGAGTCCGCTGGCAGTTTTATTTTCATCCATTCCGGTTTACGCAGCAGGGCTTCACGCTCTGTTGCCACATTTTTTACCGGGATAAGAGCCATCTTATCGGCATCGCGGTATTTAACACCGCGTTCCATCACAATGGGTTTACTCATAGCTTGCGTGTTCCAGTTGCGAATTACGAAGGAAAGCGTTTCAATTCAAGGGAATGTTGCATTTATCAACTATTTTTGAATTAGTGATACGCAGTATATCATTGAAACGGGCCAGAAAGCAGCCTGACAGGCTGGCAAAATGTAAAATAGTTGTTGTTTTGTGCCATTTGCCACAACATATGCCGTGGCAAAGTATGACCGTATTTTCAGTCCGCGATGTACTCGTGCGGTGGGTTACCCAATAGCGCGAAGATGTTGGCCAGCAGGCGGGGGCGAATGCTCTCGGTCGTGGCTGTGCTATCCCACTGCGATACTTTCGCCATCTCCATTCCGGCATAACCGCAAGGATTGATTCGCAGGAAAGGTGACAAGTCCATATCCACGTTGAGCGCTAAGCCGTGAAATGAACATCCTTTACGGATACGTAATCCCAAAGAACAGATTTTCTTCTCACCCACATATACGCCAGGCGCATCGGCTCGCGGGTGGGCGTCAATGCCGATTTCGGCAAGGGTATTCACGACGGTTTGCTCCAGCAGCGTAACCAGTTCGCGAACGCCAAGTTTACGACGCTTCAGGTTCAACAGCACATACATGACCTGTTGGCCTGGCCCGTGGTAGGTCACCTGACCGCCACGATCGCTCTGGATCACCGGAATATCTCCCGGCATCAATACGTGCTCAGCTTTACCTGCCTGACCCTGGGTGAAGACAGGATAATGCTCTACCAGCCAGATTTCATCATGACTGTTTTCATCACGGGTATCGGTAAATTCATGCATGGCCAGAGAGACTGGCTCGTAAGGTTGAAGACCGAGCTGGCGGACCAGAATTTTATCCTGATACAAAACGGCATCTCCGTAGAGAATGTTAAAGAGGGAAAAGTATATCACAGGGGGGAGGGGTTACCCGAGCGGGGATGCAGCGGGTAACCGACAGGTTTTTACAGCACCATGCGTACGATATCGATATTGCCTAATTCTTCGTACAGCGTTTCAACCTGCTCAATGTGTGTAGCAGTGATGGTGATTGAGACCGAGTGGTAGTTGCCTTTGCTGCTCGGTTTTACCGTCGGAGAGTAATCACCTGGCGCATGGCGCTGTACCACTTCAACCACCTGATCAACCAGCTCAGGCAACGCCTGCCCCATTACTTTGTAAGTAAATGGAGTAGGGAATTCAAGCAGTTCGTTAAGTTTGGTTTTCATGTCAGCTCCGGCGTTACATCAAAAAATAATAACTCCCACTGCGCGTGGGAGTTATCTGGATACCTAGTATATGGGGACGTAAATCACACTTTCAAGTGTTCGATTTTTAGCCAAACCAGTGATGGAACATTAATTTAATGTAATCAATGATTTTCCCAAAGAAGTTGCCTTCAGGGATTTCCTGCAGCACCACCAGTGGACGCTGTTCAATGGTTTTGCCATCCAACTGGAAGTTGATAGTGCCGACAACCTGGTTTTTCTGCAGCGGGGCGTGCAGTTCAGTGGTGTTCAACACATAGCTGGCTTTCAGATCTTTCATGCGGCCGCGCGGAATGGTCAGGTAGACGTCTTTATCAACGCCTAACGACGCACGATCGGTGTTACCAAACCAGGCGGGTTCTGAGGCAAATTCTTTACCCACTTTCAACGGGTTCACGGTTTCGAAGAAACGGAAGCCCCAGGTCAGCAGTTTTTTACTTTCGGTTTCTCGGCCTTTATAGGTGCGACCACCCATAACGGCGGAGATCAGACGCATCTGGCCTTCGGTTGCGGATGCAACGAGGTTATAGCCAGCCTTATCGGTGTGACCGGTTTTGATACCGTCGACATTCAGGCTGTTATCCCACAGCAGGCCGTTGCGGTTTAACTGACGAATGCCGTTAAAGGTGAACTCTTTTTCTTTATAGATAGAGTATTCGTTAGGCACGTCGCGAATCAGAGCCTGACCAATCATCGCCATGTCGCGAATCAGAGCCTGACCAATCATCGCCATGTCGCGAGCCGAGCTGTACTGACCGTCAGCATCGAGACCATGAACGGTCTGGAAGTGGGTGTTTTTCAGGCCCAGCGCATTCACATAGCTGTTCATCAGGCCGACGAAAGCATCCTGGCTAC
>NZ_JAHLRC010000309.1:0-235 GCF_018919545.1 Citrobacter sp. S46_ASV_140 | reverse complement strand
GAGAAAGCGTTGCCGCAGGCAACGACCCGAAGGGCGAAGCGCACCGCGCTGAGTAATCCTTCCCCCACCACCATCACTTCATAACGCACCTGTATCAAATCCATCTGTAATGTCTCATATTCTGCCCCAGCGGGAAGGATGAGAAGCTTCGACTAAGGTTCGATTCGAGCGTTAGCGAGAAAGCGTTGCCGCAGGCAACGACCCGAAGGGCGAAGCGCACCGCGCTGAGTAATCC
>NZ_JAHLRC010000308.1:0-247 GCF_018919545.1 Citrobacter sp. S46_ASV_140 | reverse complement strand
GTCAATCTCTTCCACCAGGAAGCTTCCATAAGCCTCTTACACTTATCCATCAGAGGGCAGACAGAATGAAAACCGCAATCACAGGAAACTAACTAAACTGATCACATGGCCCATAGTCTTGTCTCACTGCAGGCATACAACACCTGAATTAGAAAGTTTACAGATTACACCAGTAATAGAAATTTTATAAGCTATAGTGTATAGTAAGTTATTATAAAATATTGATTATATTCCCTGTGGTTAGTAC
>NZ_JAHLRC010000307.1:0-254 GCF_018919545.1 Citrobacter sp. S46_ASV_140 | reverse complement strand
TAGCTCAGCTGGATAGAGTACTCGGCTACGAACCGAGCGGTCGGAGGTTCGAATCCTCCCGGATGCACCATCTTCTCTGCAATAGCGCATTAGCGTTGTTACAGAAAATCGATATCACTTTAGCAGTGATATCAAATCTGCAGTAAGTAAGTTTCCCTGATGCATCCGTAGCTCAGCTGGATAGAGTACTCGGCTACGAACCGAGCGGTCGGAGGTTCGAATCCTCCCGGATGCACCATCTTCTCCGAGATAAC
>NZ_JAHLRC010000306.1:0-259 GCF_018919545.1 Citrobacter sp. S46_ASV_140 | reverse complement strand
GGCGAAAAAAAGAGTGGAAGCGAACAGAGATCCCGCCAAACCCTCTGCGCAAAGGTACGCCCTTTGATCATTCAGGAATAAGAGCAGGCATTTTTTATTATTAATAAGGATGCTGAATGGTTCTTAACGGTCTGGATAAATTATGAAAAAAGAACTGAAATTCTCGGACGGGTTGCGAAGAAGTCTGGAAGGCAGCAATAAAAAATATCCGCTTCATAACTATCTGCAGCAAAAAAGTGAGCTGGCGCGAACGCAGGAA
>NZ_JAHLRC010000030.1:0-45134 GCF_018919545.1 Citrobacter sp. S46_ASV_140 | reverse complement strand
ACCAGCGCAACGGAGATAATCAGCGTCTGTTCGACTTCCTCCAGCGAGGCGCGAATGGTCGGTGAACGGTCCTGGGCAATTTGCAGATCGATGGCGGCCGGGACCAGCGTTTGTAACTCCGGTAATTTGGCCCGAATGCTGTCTACCGTCTGAATAATATTGGCTTCTGGCAGCTTGCGGATCATCAGCAGGATAGCCGGTTTTGCGTTGGTCATCCCCGCGTTACGTACGTCCTGCACCGAGTCGCTCACAGACGCAACATCGCCCAGCCGCACCGCAGCGCCGTTATTATAGTGGATGATAATCGGCTGGTACTCGGCGGCGGTTTTCAGCTCATCGTTGGTTTGTACCTGCCAGCGGTGGGTATCATTCTCGATAGCTCCCTGCGGCTTACGCACATTGGCGTTAGCAATCGCGCTACGCACGTCGTCCAGCGACACGCCCTGATTAAACAGCGCTTGCGGATTAAGCCCTACGCGCACGGCAGGCAGAGAGCTGCCCCCAACGTCGACGTCACCCACGCCGTCGATTTGCGCGATGGTCTGTGCTAATTGGGTTGATGCGAAATCGTACAGCTCACCCTGCGAGTAAGTGTCCGACGTGAGCGTCAGGATCATGATTGGCGCATCGGAAGGGTTGGCTTTGCGGTACGTGGGGCGGCTTGGCATGCCGCTGGGTAGCAGGCTTTGCGCTGCGTTGATCGCGGCCTGAACATCCCGCGCCGCGCCATTGATGTCACGGTCGAATTTGAATTCAAGAATAATGCGCGTACTGCCAAGGGAACTGCTCGAGGTCATTTCGTTCACGCCCGCGATGCGCCCCAGTGAGCGCTCCAGCGGGGTGGCTACCGAAGACGCCATCGTTTCAGGGGAAGCGCCGGGTAATGATGCGCTGACCATGATCACCGGGAAATCCACCTGCGGCAGCGGAGCTACCGGCAGCAGACGAAAGCCCAGTATCCCGCACAGGGTGATGGCCACCGAAATGAGAATGGTCGCCACCGGACGATGAATGAAAAGCGCGAAAAATTTCATTTACGCTTCCTCTTCCTGACGCGGGAAGCGGCTTTTCACGTACAGCGACAGACGGTCAAACAGCAGATAAATCACCGGGGTGGTAAACAGGGTTAATACCTGGCTTACCAGCAGACCGCCGACCATACCAATTCCTAATGGACGACGTAATTCGGCCCCCACGCCGGTACTTAACATCAGCGGCAACGCGCCGAGCAGTGCCGCCAGCGTAGTCATCAGAATCGGGCGAAAACGCAGCAGACAGGCCTGGAAAATAGCGTCGCGTGGGGTCATGCCCTGTTCGCGCTCCGCGGCAAGGGCGAAGTCGATCATCATGATGGCGTTTTTCTTGACGATACCGATAAGCAAAATAATGCCGATAATCGCGATGACGTCCAGTTCACTGCCGGCAATCATTAACGCCAGGAGGGCGCCGACGCCCGCCGTGGGTAGCGTGGAGAGAATGGTAATCGGGTGAATAAAGCTCTCATACAGCACGCCGAGGACGATATACATCGCGACAACCGCAGCCACAATCAACCAAATGGTATTACCCAGTGCGGCCTGGAAAGCGAGCGTACTGCCCTGGAACTGGGTGGTAATATTTGCTGGCAGATTGAGCGTTTTTTCGGCATCCAGAACTGCCTGCACCGCATCGCCCAGCGAATGACCGTCCGGTACGTTGAACGAGATGGTGGTGACCGGGAACTGATCGAGGTGGTTAATCGACAGCGGAGCGAAACGCTGTTCAATGCTGGCGATTGCGCTAAGCGGAACCACGCCGCCGTCGCTGCTGGTCAGACGGATAGTGTCCAGTGCAGCAAGCCCCGGCGTACTATTGGTGTCATGCTCTAACACGACGCGATACTGGTTGGCTTGGGTGTAGATGGTTGAAATCAGTCGCTGGCCGAAGGCGTTGTACAGGGCGTTATCGACATCCGCCATGCTGATGCCTAAACGGCTGGCGCTATCGCGATTAACGTTCACATACGCCACCAGCCCTTTGTCCTGCCAGTCGCTACTGACATCGGACAGTTGCGGTAGCTGGTGTAGTTTTTCTAACAGCTGTGGAACCCAGGTGCTGAGGGCATCAAGGGACGTTGCTTGCAGCGTAAACTGATATTGCGTCCGGCTGACCTGGGTATCAATCGTCAGGTCCTGGGTGGGCTGAAGATAGAGATCAACGCCGGGTACTCTGTCAACCGCGTCCTGTAGGCGTGCGATCACTTTCTGCACGCGATCGTCGCGATCGTCCAGCGGCTTAAGGTTGATTTGCAGACGCGCGCTGTTTAATGCCGGATTAGTACCATCCACGCCGACAAAAGCGGTCAGGCTCTCTACCGCCGGATCTTGAAGGATGACATCGGAAACCTGGCGCTGGCGCTGGGCCATGCTGGCAAATGAACTGGACTGCGGCGCCTGCAGCGTACCCTGGATGATGCCGTTGTCCTGGATCGGGAAGAATCCTTTGGGGATAAAGACCCATAACATAACGCTCAGTGCCAGCGTGCCGAGCGCCACGCCCAGCGTGAGCCACGGATGGTTCAGCACTTTTGCCAGCCAGTGACCGTACCCGGCAATGACGCGATCGAACATACGCTCCGAGGCACGGGAAAAGCGGTTTTGCTTGCGCAACGAGGCCTGATTAAGCATGCGCGCGCACATCATCGGCGTGAGGGTGAGCGAGACGACGGCGGAAATCAGAATTGCCACGGCCAGCGTAACGGCAAACTCGCGGAATAATCGGCCAACGATATCACCCATAAACAACAGCGGGATCAGCACGGCAATTAGCGAAAATGTCAGAGAGATGATGGTAAAACCAATCTCACCAGCCCCCTTCAGGGCGGCAGTCAGCGGTTTTTCGCCTTTTTCGATATAGCGTGAAATATTCTCGATAACCACGATAGCGTCATCCACTACGAATCCTGTCGCGATGGTTAGCGCCATTAGGGTCAGGTTATTGATGGAGAAATCAAGAAATACCATCACCGCGAAAGTACCGATGAGCGACAATGGAACGGCGACCGCAGGAATAATCGTCGCCGGAATATTGCGCAGGAACAGGTAGATGATCATCACCACCAGCGCAATCGCCAGCATTAGCTCAAACTGGGTGTCTGCAACGGACGCACGAATATTGGTCGTACGATCCGAAAGCACGCTGACCTTAACTGATTTGGGCAGGCTTTCGGTGAGCTGCGGCAGCATTTGACGGATACTGTCTGCCGTGGAGATGATGTTCGCCCCAGGCTGGCGCTGAACATTCATCACAATGGCTTGTTGCTTATTGGCCCATGCGCCCAGCCAGCTATTTTCTGCCCCTTGTTCGACGGTGGCGACATCGCCCAGACGAACCGGCGCACCGTTTTTATAGGCAACAATGAGCTGGCGATATTCGTCTGCGGACTGCATCTGGTCGTTGGCGGAAAGGGTGACAGCACGCGTTGGGCCATCAAGACTCCCTTTTGCCGAATTGACGTTAGCCCCGGTAATGGCTGTACGGATGGTTTCGCTGGTCAGACCGAGTGCGGCAATAGCCTGTGCGTTAAGCTTCACGCGGACCGCCGGCCGTTGCCCGCCGGAAAGTGTTACCAGACCGACACCGGAAACCTGAGAGATTTTCTGCGCGACGCGGGTTTCGACCATATCTTCCACCTGCGTCATCGGCATGGCGCTGGACGTGACCGCCAGCGTCATGATCGGTGGATCTGCCGGGTTTACCTTGCTGTAGACCGGCGGATTGGGCAGATCGCCCGGTAATAAATTGGTGGCGGCGTTAATCGCCGCCTGAACTTCCTGCTCGGCAACATCCAGCGGGAGTGTCAGTTGAAACTGCAACGTGACGACCGATGCGCCGCCGGAACTTTGCGAGGACATCTGTTTTAAGCCGGACATCTGTCCGAACTGACGCTCAAGCGGTGCGGTTACCGCCGAGGTCATGACGTCCGGGCTGGCGCCAGGGTACAGCGTAACGACCTGAATCGTGGGGTAATCGACTTCCGGTAAGGCAGCGATCGGCAGGAAACGATAACCGATAATACCGGCAAGCAAAATCGCGACCATCAGCAGCGTGGTGGCGACAGGTCGCAGAATAAACAGGCGTGATGGCCCGCCTGTGTTGTGCGGAGGTAACACCTGCATCAGGAGTTAGCTCCTTTTTTGCCGTATCCGCGGGGCGCAGTTTTCTCGTCCTGAACTGAGGCGTCATGCGCCTCTACAACTTCTACTTTTGCGCCTTCCGTCAGGCGGTCAATACCGTCGGTTACGACCCGAACACCTGCGGACAACCCGGCGGCGATCACTACTTTTTGGCTATCCTGAATACCTGGTTTAACCAGATGTTTGCTCACTTTATTCTCGCTGTTCAGCACCCAGACAAAATGGCCCTCATTGCCCATCTGCAGGGCGGCCGTTGGGATCACCACGGCGTTTTGTTCCGTGTCGACCAGCATGCGGGCGTTAACGAACTGGTTAGGGAATAAAGCATCATCCTGATTGTCAAAACGGGCTTTAACTTTGATGGTTCCGGTCGTGGCATCAATCTGATTGTCGAGACTGAGCAGGACGCCTTCGCTCAGTTTTTGCGAATTGGTTCGGTCCCAGGCTTCGACCTTTAACGGAGTCCCCGATTTTTGCGCCCGCAACACGGTGGCAATGTCGTTTTCAGGCAAGGTGAATATCAGGTCGATAGGATGGGTTTGCGTAATGACGACGATTCCGGTGGTATCGCCGCTGGAAATTTGGTTACCGACGTCGACCTGCTTCAGACCGACACGCCCCTCTACAGGCGCGGTTATCCGGCTCCAGTCAAGCTGCAATTGGGCGCTGGCGACGCTGGCTTCATCGGCTTTGATTGTCCCTAACGTTTCATTTACCAGCGCCTGCTGGGCATCCAGCTCCTGGCGAGAGACCAGATTAGTTTTCACCAGTTGTTGATAGCGGGCAAGATCGCGACGGGCATTTGCCAGCGTGGCTTTATCTTTGGCCAGTTGGCCTTGCGCCTGAGCCAGAGCAACTTTGAACTGGCTGGGATCTATCTCTGCCAGCAGGTCGCCGGCTTTTACCTGCTGTCCTTCCTCGAAGTGTAAGGCAATGAGCTGACCATCCACCCGGCTACGTACCGTGGCGGTATTTGCGGCAGTAATGGTACCCAGTCCTGTTAGGTAACGCGGAACGGCTTCCATGGCGGCGGTGGCAGCCTGAACGGGAGCCAACGGCCCGGAGCGCATTCCACGCCGTCCCGAACCTGGCGTGTGCTGCGCTGGTTTGGTCGCGCCCGGTGCGTTTTCCTGGGCGTCGTTACGGCTTTGCCAGAACCAGATGGCGGCGACGGTGGCCACAACGATCGCGATTGCTATCACCCAGCGGGATTTTTTACTGCCTTTCATTGTTATAAGTTTCTCATCCTGAAACGATTCGCGGAATGATACTAGTTTAGCCAGCGAACAAGGGAGAAAAATGGAGGAATTATGAAACACTGTCGGGATTCGTCTGAATGCCGATGCGGCTTTGCGAAGCGTTACGCAACAATCGGTGGTGAAGATAGCGAATACGTGATTGTGCGTTAGAGTGCTGACAAGGCAAAAAGGAGGAAAGCCAGAGATTTCAGCGGGACGCTGGAACGGAAAAGCCCCTCCCGAGGAAGGGGCCAAAATAGGGAAAGGGTTATGATGAAGCAGGTCATCATCCTGGTGATACTCTTAGTGATTAGCTTACCGGCTTACTAAGACACCAGGAGGAGGGGAAGCCCTCCCTAACCCTCATTCCTGTAAATAAGCCACAGCAATGGTGATGTCAATACGCGTACTTTTCAGCATGCGAGCCGCTTAGCGGAAAACAACGTCAGCCCAGCGGGCCAGTCCGGCAGTAACGGAACCGAAATCATCGCCCCCCGCGATCGGAATCCCGGGAAGTTGCTGGGCGAGGGCTTTTTTAATCAGCGGCGAACGCGCGCTACCGCCGGTCAGGTAAATCACGTCCGGTTTTTCCTGCGCGTTTTCCAGCGCCAGTTGAACCTGCTCCAGAATGCGCGCCAGGGGATGATTGAGCGCAGCTTCCAGCCCGTGTTGACTGATATCGGTTGCCAGCGTGTTGCTGATAAACGGTATCGCCGCCGTCACAATGGTCTGATCGGAAAGCGCGATTTTGCTCTCTTCTGCGCTGCGCACCAGGCGATAGCTCAGACGCTCGCGCCAGACTTTAAGCAGTAGGGCGACTTTATCGGCTTCTTTCGCGTCACGGACAAGATCGTTGAGCAAGCGACCGTTGGCGCTACTGTAGAAGTCACTTTGCGCGGGAACATCGTTGATCGCGACCGCGTTCCACCAGGGCAGAATAGGTAAGGCGATCCCTTTTTCCGTTTCTCCCCCCATACCGAGCAGCGGCATCAGATGTTTAAACGCCAGCGCAATATCCAGATCGTTCCCGCCAACGCGGCAGCCGCTATGCCCCAGCAGGCTGTTTTCGCGATCGGCGCGCTGATGCCATTGCGGCCCCATCAGCAGCAGTGAACAGTCGGTTGTACCCCCGCCAATATCCACCACCAGCACGCGTTTTTCTTCCTGCAGCGTGGCTTCGTAATCCAGACCAGCCGCTACCGGCTCGTACTGGAAGACGACATCCTGAAAACCGGCGCGTTTGGCCGCACGTTCAAGAATACCCTGCGCCTGGGCGTTGGCATCATCGCCCCCTAACCCCTGGAAGTTGATGGGACGACCAATAACGGCCTGGGTGATGGCTTCCGGCAACTGATTTTGTGCCTGGTTGCGTATGTGCAGCATCATCGCGCAGACCAGATCTTCAAACAGCGCAACCTGCTGCGGCTTCAGACCGCTGGCACCCAAAAATGATTTTGGCGATTTAACGAAGTACACCTCTTCCGGGTCTTCAATATATTGACCCAGCGATGCCAGACCGAACTGCACGCTGTTGGCGTTAACGTCGATGTCTTCTTCGCGGTTATAGCGCATCGCGCGGCGAAGCAGCGCCTGCGTTTCGTCGTCAGTGGTTGGGATGTCGTGATGGCGATACAGCCACTCGCTGACCGCTTCGCGCGTTGGCGCGCACAGCATTGAAGGCAGAAGCGTGCTGTTATTTTCCATTTTGAGCAGGTGAGGCTGCCCGTCACGCATAACGGCCACTGAACAGTTTGCCGTACCGTAGTCAAAACCAATAAACACCGTAAAAATCCCCATGCCAGTGAAGAAGGGGCGTGACTTTAACGAAATGTTGACGCTCCGACAACTGGAATGTGAAAGCAAGGCGCATCGATTGAATACCGTTTATGCTGTAGGTTTGCATAAAAAGGAAAACTGAATGTTCACGCTGAGCTGGCAACCGCCTTATGACTGGCCCTGGATGCTGGGATTTCTTGCCGCCCGTGCGGTTGACGGTGTCGAAACGGTGGAGGAACTGAGTTATACCAGAAGCCTGTCCGTAGGGGAGCATCGGGGTCTAGTGCGCGTCGTACCGGATTTGCACGCCAATGTGCTACACGTGACGTTAAGTTCGGGATTACAACTCGCCGCCCCCGAGTGCCTGGCGAAAATAACCCGCTTGTTTGATCTTACCTGTTGCCCGCAGCAAATAGTCAGCGCGCTGGGAAGCCTTGGTGCGGCGCGTCCGGGACTGCGCCTGCCGGGATGTGTCGATGCTTTTGAGCAAGGGGTACGGGCGATTTTAGGGCAGTTAGTCAGCGTGGCTATGGCGGCAAAACTGACAGCGAAAGTCGCGCATGCTTATGGCGACACGCTGGAGGATGCGCCAGGGTATGTTTCTTTTCCCACGCCTGAAGCGCTTGCTGACGCCGAACCGCTGCACCTGAAAGCGTTAGGGATGCCGCTCAAACGCGCTGAAGCGTTGATTCACCTGGCGCGTGCAACGCTTGAAGGAACGCTTGCGACAGTAGCGCCTGACGATATTGAGCAAGGCGTTAAGCAACTACAAACGTTTCCCGGAATAGGGCGCTGGACCGCCAACTATTTTGCGCTGCGTGGTTGGCAGGCGAAGGATGTTTTTCTGCCGGATGATTATCTGATTAAACAGCGTTTTCCCGGCATGACGCCAGCCCAGATCCGGCGGTATGCAGAGCGTTGGAAACCCTGGCGCTCCTATGCACTCTTGCATATCTGGTACACGGATGGCTGGCAACCGTCAGTTGATGGCGAAATTACTGGTATTCAGTAGCAGATCCAGCGGTTGGGCGTTGGCAATAATGTCGCCATAAATCATATCAATACCGATGCCGGAAAGCGCATCCATGATAAGCGGCAACTGCACCGGACCGGCGATGCTTTTAATGTCCAGACGCTGGGCATGTCCCTGGATAATGGACACCCACATCTCGTCAATCAGGTCTCCGTGAGCGCTGGCGCTTAGCTCGCTGTCGAGCAAAAGGTAATCGACAATGTGGTATTTCAGATTGTCAAAAAGCTCTAAATCACGACCGACCTGACTTAACACAATTCGACAACCGAACTGACGTAGCCGATGCAGGGCGGATATCGCCTGCGTTGGATTCGTTTTGATGACGCTGGCCGGAACGGTCAGGTGCAGCAGCCGTGGCGGTAACGGGCTATGTTGCAATTGTTCCAGCAGCTCATCAACAAGTTCTGAATTGAGCAGCCCGGCGGCGGAAAGGGGGAGCGCAACACTGAGGCCCTTGCTGGCGACTGCCGGGGCAGCATTCTGGAAGAATTCGCTGAATACCCGACGGTCGAGCGCTTGATTCAATGTGGGATCGACCAGCCCGGTACGGAATGTTTGCTCTTCAATCACTTCGCCTTCAGCGGTCCCTAAGCGTAGCGATATAAGCCAGAAGCTAAACGTCTCAGGTATACGTGGAGAAGCCACGCCTCTGGCGATCATCAGCATGGGGCTATGCATAATGGTATGCTTTTGTTCGTCCAATGACAGTTGGCTACGCGCGGCATGCGCCTGGCTTTGCTGGGGTTCATAGACGCAGACACGCCCACGTCCGCTGTTTTTCGCCGCGTAGCAGGCGATATCCGCCTGAGACATGACGTCAGTCGCGATATGGTTTTTGTCATCAATCAGCGTAATTCCCGCACTGGCGCCAATGCGGTGCAAGCGGCCATCCCACATGAAGTGGTAATCGTTAATAGCACTGATGATGCGACCTGAGATGAAGCGGGCGCTTTCGATATTACAATCCGGCAGCAACAGACCAAACTCGTCGCCGCCAAGGCGCGCCAGCATATCGCTGGACCGCAGCATGCTTAGCATCAGTGAAGAGAGTTCGCGCAGCAGGGCATCGCCAGCGGCATGCCCTGCGCTATCGTTCACCGCTTTAAAACGATCAAGATCGATAAAAACCAGCACATGACTCTGGTGCGCGTCGTGTACCGTATGCAGCAACTGTTTGAGATGGTTTTCAAAGCTGACCCGATTGGCCAACTGCGTCAGGTCGTCATGCGAAGCGCTGTAGCTAAGCTGGCGCAGCATCTTACGTGACTCGGTGACATCCTGAATGACCAGCACCGAGCCAATGCTGCCGCCATCAAGGGTACTGAGGGGCGTGATGCTGTACTGAATGTCATAACTGTTGCCGTTGCGACAATGCAGGACGACTTCTTGTTCCATTGCCTTACGCGACATGTCGGCGCTGTAGATATTTTCCATCAGCGGACCGTTATCGCCGAAAGTAATACGCAGTACCGTCAGGAGCGGAATGCCAATTGCGTTTTCCTGCTGCCAGCCGCTCATTTTCTCAGCGACCGGATTCATAAAGGTCACATTCATGTCGACATCAATACAAATCACCGCCTCGCCGATGGAGTCCAGCGTAATATGCAAACGCTCTTTTTCTTGAAACAGCGCTTCGTTGAGCTGCTTCACCTCGGTCATATCCATATTGATGCCAAGTAAGCGTTCAACTTCACCGTCTTTATTCAGTACCCGGTTGGCCAACGAGCGGATATGCCGTATGCCACCTTTTACTGCGATACGAAACTCAAGCTTAAACGGGGCTCGTGCGGCCAGCGAATCGCGAATCACATTTTCGGCGTGTTCGCGATCTTCAGGCACAACGCATTCATACCAGACTTGCCAGCTGGGCTTGATATGTGCCGGGACTTCGTAGAGATCGAACATACGCTTATCCCAGCTGATCACATCAGGCTGCAGTTCCCATTCCCAAATGCCGATCCCCCCGGCTTCATTAGCGAGCGTAATGCGCTCCATCAGCCGTTTGTTCATCCACTCGGTATGCTTCAGATCGTTAATATCCTCAATCTGCGCAATAAAGTAGAGTGGGGTGGTGTCGCTATGGCGCACCAGCGAAACGGCCAGCAAGGCCCATACCACCTCGCCTGCGCGCGTGTAATAGCGTTTCTCCATGGAATAGCTGTTAATTTCCCCGCGCGCCAGCATGTTTAACTGTTCGAGGTCATTGTTCAAATCTTCCGGCCAGGTTAATTGCTGGAAGGTGAGCGAACGTAGCTCCTCCTGGCTATAGCCCAGAAACTGGCACAAGGCTTTATTGGCCTGCAGCCATTGCCCCTCGGTCCCGACCAGCGCCATGCCAATTGCGGAATATTCCATAGCATTGCGAAAGCGCGCTTCGCTTTCTGAGATGTGTTTGCGTTCTGCCCGAAACGCGTACATCACCATGGTCATCATATTGGCTGGCAACAGGATCATCAAAAACGGCAGCCACGGTATGCTGGTCATCATGTTCTGTTTGGGGGTGTAGAGCAGCGAAGGGTCAGCGGCCAACATCAGCGAAACCATCATCACGGTGCTGAGGAAAATTAAAAACGCCTCCATACGCGGCAGACGGACAGCGCTCCACATCAACAGGACAATAACGCAGGTAAACGGCCATGGAATGAACATCATCGACAGCCAACTGAACGTTAACGTCACCAGAAGCGTAATCAGAGTTTCAAGCAGTAATCGCGGATTGCGGTGGCGCAGCAGATAATGTGGCTTAAACAGTAAACCTAATGGTACCAGCGCCAGCGCGCCGATGGATTCTGACAGCACCCAAATGAGGAAGGTATTTAACGACGTTTCTTGCGGTAATAATAACCAGAGTAATACGCCGCCCAGCAGCGGAGGGACCACTGCGCTGCCGAATGCCAGGCGCGCCCAGTCGTTGAGATTTTGTAAAGGATTGTACCAGGGCAGCAGTTTGCGCAATAACATTGCCCCCACGACAGCCTCAATAATGTTGATGGCCGTGTAGGTAAAGCTAAGCGACTCGCCGGGGAAGAAGAGCAAAGAACCCGCGATGTTACCCAATGAGCACGCCAGCGCGATCCCCGGCCACATTTTTCCCGCATGGCGGTAAAAAGCCACCATCATGATTGAGGTCGGAAACCACAGCGGCGCCAGCTGCGCACCGAAACGAGACAGTTCCAGCGAGAACAGCGTAAAGATGAAAGCCACCAGACCTAAACTGGCCAGGCGCAGTAGAGGATGAGGTAAGGTAACTAAAACATGTTGGGATTGTTTACTCATTACCACTCTACCCAAATAGCCGTTGTCGCCCAGTAGAGATGCCGGACGCATCACATTTAATCTGGGTTTATGCTAGTACAAATAATTTACAATTTATACGCCAGCTGCTCATAAATTAACACTCTCAAGCTATTAATTACTAAGGCTGGCGAATAAATGTAGCGCATGCTTTAAATATGACCGTTTTAATTTGCGACAGGGAAGGCATTGGTGCAGCCTGGGCTGGCGTCGCGCCGCTGAAATCCCTATAATTGCCGCGTTTGGCGTTTCGGCGCCGCCCTTCCTAACATCCAGGTTAATCAGGTCGCTAAATTTATGACTGATCAGTCCCATCAGTGCGTCATTATCGGCATTGCCGGCGCATCGGCTTCCGGCAAGAGTCTTATTGCCAGTACTCTTTATCGCGAATTGCGTGAACAAGTCGGTGACGAACATATTGGCGTTATTCCCGAAGACAGCTATTACAAAGATCAAAGCCATCTATCGATGGAAGAGCGTGTAAAAACCAACTACGACCATCCGAACGCGATGGATCACAGCCTGCTGTTCCAACATCTGCAAACGCTGAAACGCGGTAGTGCCATTGAGCTGCCGGTGTACAGCTACGTTGAGCACACGCGCACGCAAGACACTATTCATATCGAACCCAAGAAAGTCATCATCCTGGAAGGCATTTTGCTGCTGACGGATGCGCGTTTGCGTGATGAGATGAACTTCTCTATTTTTGTTGATACCCCGCTGGATATTTGCCTGATGCGCCGTATCAAGCGCGATGTGAACGAACGTGGTCGTTCAATGGATTCAGTGATGGCGCAATATCAGAAAACCGTCCGTCCGATGTTCCTGCAATTTATTGAGCCTTCAAAACAATACGCCGACATCATTGTGCCGCGCGGGGGTAAAAACCGCATCGCCATCGATATTCTGAAGGCTAAAATCAGTCAGTTCTTTGAATAAGTTCAGCGAATTGTGTACCGTTCAGTGATAACCTGGTTCACCCTTAATGCACCTGGCATTAAGGGGTTGAAGCACGAAAGGAGAAAGTGCCATGCGTTTATGTGACCGAGATATTGAAGCCTGGTTGGATCAAGGTCGTCTGTCGATCAATCCACGCCCTCCTGTCGAGCGAATCAACGGCGCCACGGTAGATGTGCGCCTTGGCAACAAATTCCGTACGTTCCGCGGGCATACGGCGGCGTATATCGATCTGAGCGGACCGAAAGATGAAGTCAGCGCCGCGCTGGATCGCGTGATGAGTGATGAAATCGTCCTCAAAGACGGCGAGGCATTTTTCCTGCATCCGGGCGAACTGGCGCTGGCAGTGACGTTCGAATCCGTGACGCTGCCTTCCGATCTTGTGGGTTGGTTAGATGGCCGCTCTTCGCTGGCGCGTCTGGGACTGATGGTACACGTCACCGCACACCGTATCGATCCGGGCTGGTCTGGCTGCATCGTACTGGAGTTTTACAACTCCGGAAAACTACCGCTGGCCCTGCGTCCTGGCATGCCGATTGGCGCATTAAGCTTCGAACCGCTTTCCGGTCCGGCGGCGCGACCTTACAACCGTCGTCAGGATGCAAAGTATCGCGATCAGCAGGGCGCCGTTGCCAGCCGGATCGATAAAGACTGAGTATTTTCAGTCCATTGGGGATAGCATGAGACGATTTCTGACGACGCTGATGATTCTACTGGTCGTGCTGGTGGCCGGTTTTTCTGCGTTAGTTCTGTTGGTGAATCCGAATGATTTCCGCGCATATATGGTCAAGCAGGTTGCTGCGCGTAGCGGATATCAGCTGCAGTTGGATGGCCCTCTGCGTTGGCACGTATGGCCTCAGCTGAGTATCCTCTCGGGGCGCATGGTGTTAACGGCTGAAGGCGCCAGCGAACCCCTGATTCGTGCCGACAATATGCGTCTTGACGTCGCGTTGTGGCCCCTGTTGAGTCACCAGCTCAGCGTGAAGCAGGTGATGCTCAAAGGCGCGGTGATTCAACTGACCCCGCAAACTGAAGCGGTGCGCGGCAAAGATGCGCCCGTTGCCCCAAAAGACAATACGTTGCCCGACCTGGCTGAAGACAGAGGATGGTCGTTTGATATTGCCCGCCTGCGTGTTGCCGATAGCGTTCTGGTATTCCAGCATGAAGACGATGAACAGGTCACGGTTCGCGATATTCGTCTGGATATGGAACAGGATAACCAGCACCGCGGCACGTTTGATTTCTCCGGGCGCGTTAACCGCGATCAGCGTGACCTCGCGTTATCCTTCAACGGCAGCGTTGATGCCTCCGACTATCCGCATAACTTATCCGCGAATATTGAGCAGCTAAGCTGGCAATTGCAGGGGGCCGATCTACCGGCGCAGGGGATCAAAGGCCAGGGACAGTTTCAGGCGCAGTGGCTGGAAGAGAAAAAACAGCTCGCGTTTAGCCAGATTCATTTGACCGCTAACGACAGCTCTCTCGCCGGGCAAGCTCATGTGACATTGTTGGATAAACCAGAATGGGCCGTCGACCTGAAGTTTGGTCAGCTCAATCTGGACAATCTGCTCGTACAACGTGAGGCTGTGACGACGAACGGTGAGGTTCAGCAAGGTCAGAGTCAGTCAACGCTGGCGCGCCCCGTTATTGCTTCTCAAGTTGATGCCGTTTCGTATCAGGGACTGAAGGGATTTTCGGCAGACATCGCGTTGCAAGCTGACAAAGTGCTGTGGCGGAAAATGGCGTTTGACAATGTCTCGGCAAAAATTGACAACCAGTTCGGCTTGTTGAACGTTACGCAGTTGCAGGGGAAAAGTGACGGTGGGCTGGTGTCGCTTCCTGGTATGCTGGATGCCAGAAAAGGACAGCCGCGAGCGGTCTTCCATCCGCGCCTGGAAGGCGTAGAAATTGGTACTATCCTGAAAGCCTTCGACTACCCCATCGCCCTCACCGGTAAGCTGTCACTGGCAGGGGATTTCTCTGGCTCAGATATTGATGCCCAGGCGTTTCGTCATAGCTGGCAAGGGCAGGCCCATGTCGAAATGAGCGATACGCGAATGGAAGGAATGAACTTCCAGCAGATGATACAACAGGCCGTCGAACGTAGCGGTGGGGATGTTAAAGCTCAGCAAAACCTGGATAACGTGACCCGGTTGGATCATTTTGTAACCGATATGACGCTGGATAACGGCGAGGTTACGCTGGATAACATGGCGGGTGAGTCGGCGATGCTGGCGCTGACCGGCAAGGGAACGCTGGATCTGGTGAAGCTGAATTGCGACACGCTGTTTAACATTCGCGTGCTGGGCGGCTGGGATGGCGAAAGTAAGCTGATTAACTTCCTGAAGGCTACCCCGGTTCCTCTCAGAGTCTACGGTCAGTGGCAGGCGCTAAACTACAGTCTGCAGGTCGACCAGATTTTGCGTAAGCATTTGCAGGATGAAGCGAAACGTCGCCTTAACGACTGGGCCGATCGCAATAAAGACTCCCGCAACGGTAAAGATGTTAAAAAGTTGCTGGATAAACTCTGATTCATATTGCCGGATGGCGGTTGATGCCGCCTCCGGCTCGTGATTTACACCTCGTAATCCATCTCTTCTTCACTGTGCAGCGGTATCAGTTGGACTTTTTGCACGCGATGATTTTCCACCTGCAGGGTTTTTAGTCGATAGTCGCCAACCTGAACTTCCTCCCCGGTTTTCGGGATGCGCTGCAAATACTCCATTAACAGTCCGGCAATGGTGTGATATTCACGCTTATCATCTAACGGGATAGGCACGTACTGCACCAGATCTTCCAGCGGCATGTGTCCGTTAGCGGTCCATGAACCATCCGCGTTTTTCTGAATGTCATGGCGGGCGTCAATCTCCTCTACCTCATTTGGCAGGTTACCGGCGATGGTTTCCATCACGTCACTGAGCGTTACAATCCCTTCAACTGACCCAAATTCATCGGCCACAAAAGCGAAGTGCGTCCGGGCGTTACGGAACTGCTCAAGCGCCGGAAGCAGCGGCAGAGTTTCCGGGAACACCAACGGCTGGCGAATCAAGACGCGTAAGTCGAGCGGCTCGCCGCGAAGAGATTGCTGTAGCAGGTCGATGACATGCACCACGCCCAGCAAGTCTTCCTGCTCATCTTCGCCGGTGACCACCAGACGCGTATGCTGGTTTTTTTCCAGCAAAGCGCGGATTTCTGTTTCCGGCGCATTGAGGTCGATGTGCTCAATATCATGGCGCGAGGTCATGATGCTGCTGACCGTACGCTGATTAAGGTTCAGCACACGTTCAATCATCCGCCGTTCCTGAGGGGCAAAAATTTGGCCTTCATGATGGTCTGCCAGCATTGCCGCGGTTTCGGCATCCAGTTCGGCGTCTTCTTTTTGCCCGCTCAGCAGTCGCATTACCGCCTCGGCGGTGCGCTGGCGCAGGGTATGGTTGGCTGACAGGAAGCGACGGCGGTTAAAGATAGCCAACTGGTTTAATGCTTCTATCATGACCGAGAAGCCGATGGCGGCGTACAGGTAACCTTTCGGAATATGGAAACCAAACCCATCGGCGACTAGGCTGAAACCAATCATCAGCAAGAAGCTCAGGCACAGAATGACGATAGTGGGATGGCTGTTGACAAAGCGCGTCAGCGACTTGCTGGCAAGCACCATCAGGCTGATGGCAATAATCACCGCAGCCATCATTACTGCCAGGTGATCGACCATCCCCACGGCGGTAATGACGGAATCCAGGGAGAAGATGGCGTCCAGCACGACTATTTGCGCGACGACGCCCCAGAACTTAGCGCCTTTACGCTGGGTCGGGTTCTCGCTGTCTTTGCCTTCCAGCCGTTCGTTTAGCTCCATGGTGGCTTTAAACAGCAGGAAGAAACCGCCGAACAGCATGATCAGATCGCGCGCGCTGAAGCTCAGGCCGCGAATGCTGAACAGCGGCGTGGTCAGCGTTACCAGCCATGATATTGATGCCAACAGCAGCAGGCGCATGACCATCGCCAGCAGTAGCCCGGTAATACGCGCCTTATCCCGCTGGGCAGGAGGCAGTTTCTCCGCGAGGATGGCAATAAAAACAAGATTATCAATGCCAAGAACAAGTTCGATCACGATTAGCGTGACGAGTCCGGCCCAGATTGACGGATCGGCAATCCATTCCATAGTAAATGCTATACCCATAGTTGTATGACAATTGTCACAATTCGATCATGGGTAAAACTGGCGAAAAATGCAATGGCGAGGAGGGATTTCTCTGTAGCCTATTACAACCAGGTACGGGATATTAGCCTTAATGTAACTACAGGAAATAATATTATTAATCCAAAGCTCTTTAAGAAATATCGCAGGTGGGATATTTATATATTAATGTTGTCAATATCAATAAAATCCTAAAAATATACAAATTCAACGCTTAATATTAATCTTAAAAGCAAGTTGTCGGTAACTTGTTACCTTGCCTGATATTCGCTTAGCTGCAACAATTCCTCCGGTAATAATCAAAAGATAAATATTTCCTTATCAACCAGCGGCGCTATTCCTGATGCGTTCCCGCTGTGAATGTGATGAAAATAAAGGGGAAGATAAAAATTTAAATTAATCAGTGCATTGGTAGCTAATGAAGCCAGGGGCGGTAGCGTGTCTGGTCGCCTGAGACGAGCCTAAATTATTCTGTCAAGAGACCGCAGATGAATTCATTTTTTTTAGGACAGATGCCAGTTAAATTCCTTTTCAATTAACGGCAAGGTAAATGCGTACAGGCGAAGTCGCTATTTAGATCGCACGTGATAATTACTCTGCCAAAGTGATAAATAATCAATGATGAAATCCAAACTTAAATTGATGCCTGTATTGGTATCGGTAATCTTGATAAACGGTTGTACCGTGCTTCCGGGCAGCAATATGTCTACGATGGGCAAAGATGTGATTAAACAGCAGGACGCTGATTTTGATATCGATCGCATGGTGAATGTTTATCCACTCACCCCACGACTGGTCGAACAATTACGTCCCCGACCAAATGTTGCGCAGCCTAATATGTCTCTCGACCAGGAGATTTCCGGGTATCAGTACCGGGTCGGCCCGGGCGATGTCCTGAATGTTACCGTCTGGGATCATCCTGAACTCACCACGCCGGCCGGGCAGTATCGTAGCTCAAGTGATGCCGGCAACTGGGTGCAGCCTGATGGCACCATGTTTTACCCCTACATCGGCAAAGTTAGCGTGTCAGGGAAAACGTTGGCCGAAATTCGTAGTGATATTACCGGGCGCTTAGCGAAGTACATTGCTGACCCGCAGGTGGACGTTAATATCGCCGCTTTCCGTTCGCAGAAGGCCTATGTCTCCGGGCAGGTGAACAAATCCGGCCAGCAGGCCATCACCAACGTGCCGCTTACCATTCTCGATGCCATTAACGCCGCAGGCGGTCTCACCGAGGCGGCAGACTGGCGCAACGTTGTACTGACTCATAAAGGTCAGGAGCAACGTATTTCACTGCAAGCGCTAATGCAAAATGGCGACCTGAGCCAGAACCGTCTGCTCTATCCTGGCGACATCCTGTTTGTTCCGCGTAATGACGATTTGAAAGTCTTCGTAATGGGGGAAGTGAAAAAACAGAGCACCCTCAAAATGGACTTCAGCGGCATGACGCTCACCGAAGCGCTCGGCAACGCGGAAGGTATTGACCTGACCACCTCCAATGCCAGCGGCATTTTCGTTATTCGTCCATTGAAAGGCGAGGGCGGGAACAACGGCAAGATTGCCAATATCTATCAGCTTGATATGTCCGATGCGACATCGCTGGTGATGGCGACGTCATTCCGACTCCAGCCATACGATGTGGTGTACGTCACTACCGCGCCGGTTGCTCGCTGGAACCGTTTGATCAATCAGTTGCTGCCGACTATCAGCGGTGTTCGCTATATGACGGACACGGCCAGCGACCTTCACAACTGGTAATCGTCATGTTTAACAAAATCTTAGTTGTCTGTGTGGGGAACATTTGCCGCTCTCCGACGGCAGAGCGCTTGTTAAGGCAATTTCACCCGGCGCTGACGGTCTCTTCTGCCGGCCTCGGGGCGTTGGTAGGCAAAGGCGCGGACCCGTGCGCCATCAGCGTGGCGCAGGCGCACAACCTGTCACTGGAGAATCATTGTGCCCGGCAGATCTCGGGACGAATGTGCCGGGAGTATGACCTGATCCTGACCATGGAAAAACGCCATATCTCTGCCCTGTGTGAAATGGTGCCGGAGATGCGCGGCAAAGTGATGCTGTTTGGTCACTGGGACAGCGAGCGCGAAATTCCCGATCCGTATCGTAAAAGTCGTGATGCGTTTGACGCGGTGTACGCATTACTTGAACGGTCTGCACGCCAATGGGCTCAGGCATTGAACGCAGAGCAGGGAAAACAATGACAGAAAAAGTAAAACAGTCTGCTGCGCCGGTAACGGGCAATGATGAAATTGATATTGGCCGTCTGGTGGCAACGGTGGTGGAAGCCCGCTGGTGGGTGCTTGGTATTACTGCGGCATTTGCATTATGCGCAGCGGTCTACACGCTGTTTGCCACTCCGATCTACAGTGCGGACGCGCTGGTGCAAATTGAGCAAAATACCGGAAATTCACTGGTGCAGGATATTGGCTCGGCGTTGTCGAACAAACCTCCGGCCTCTGAAGCGGAAATTCAGCTCATCCAGTCACGGCTGGTATTGGGGAAAACGGTAGACGATCTCAACCTGGATATCGCGGTTACCAAAGATACGTTCCCCATTTTTGGCGCGGGTTGGGATCGGTTGATGGGGCGCCAGAACGAAACGGTTAACGTGACGACTTTCACGCTGCCAAAGGCAATGAATGAACAGACCTTCACGCTAAGCGTGCTGAATGACAAAAGTTATCAGCTGGTGAGTGACGGAGGTTTTAGCGCCCAGGGGCAGGTTGGGCAGGTGCTGAAACATGACGGCGTGACGATGCTGGTCGAGGCTATCCATGCCAGCCCTGAGAGCCAATTTACCGTCAGCAAATTCTCCACGCTGGGCATGATCAACACCCTGCAAAATAATCTGATGGTGACGGAAACCGGCAAAGACACTGGCGTACTGAGCCTGACCTTTACCGGCGAAGACCGCGAGCAAATCCGCCAGATCCTTGACAGTATTACCCGCAACTACCTGCAACAAAACGTGGAGCGTAAATCTGAAGAGGCCGCCAAAAGTCTGGCGTTTCTGGCAAAGCAGTTGCCCGAGGTACGTAACCGGCTGGACGTTGCCGAAAACAAGCTGAATGCCTTTCGTCAGGACAAAGACTCCGTGGATTTGCCGCTGGAAGCCAAAGCGGTGCTGGATTCCATGGTGAATATTGATGCGCAGCTTAATGAGCTGACCTTCAAAGAAGCTGAGATTTCCAAGCTGTTCACCAAAGCGCACCCTGCGTACCGCACCTTGCTGGAAAAACGCCAGGCGCTGGAAGATGAGAAAAGCAAGCTGAACGGGCGCGTAACGGCGATGCCGAAAACGCAGCAGGAAATTGTCCGCCTGACGCGTGACGTGGAGTCCGGCCAGCAGGTCTATATGCAACTGCTGAACAAGCAGCAGGAGCTGAAGATTACCGAGGCCAGTACGGTCGGAGATGTACGCATCGTCGATCCCGCGATTGCCCAGCCAGGCGTGCTGAAGCCGAAAACGACGCTGATTATTCTCGGCAGCATCATTCTTGGTTTGATGCTTTCAGTGGTGGGCGTACTGCTGCGTTCCCTGTTTAATCGCGGCATTGAAAGCCCACAGGCGCTGGAAGAGCATGGCATCAGCGTGTATGCCAGCATTCCACTATCAGAATGGCAAAAAGCTCGCGATAACGTGCAAACCATTAAAGGCGTGAAACGCTACAAGCAAAGCCAGTTGCTGGCAGTGGGGAATCCGACGGATCTTGCGATAGAAGCGGTCCGCAGCCTGCGTACCAGCCTGCACTTTGCCATGATGCAGGCGCGCAACAACGTCTTGATGCTGACCGGCGTCAGCCCGTCAATTGGTAAAACGTTTGTCTGCGCCAACCTGGCGGCGGTCGTTAGTCAGACCAACAAACGCGTGCTGTTGATCGACTGCGACATGCGCAAAGGTTATACCCACGAGCTGCTGGGGACCAATAACGTTAACGGTCTGTCTGAGATCCTCATCGGCAAGGGGGATATCTCATCCAGCGCGAAACCGACATCGATTCCACATTTCGATCTGATCCCTCGCGGACAAATTCCCCCCAACCCCTCCGAACTGCTGATGAGTGAACGCTTTGGCGAACTGATTGCATGGGCCAGCTCGCACTATGACCTGGTGCTGATCGATACCCCGCCAATACTGGCGGTGACCGACGCGGCTATCGTGGGTCGTCACGTTGGAACCACGCTGATGGTGGCGCGTTACGCGGTCAACACGCTGAAAGAGGTGGAAACCAGCCTGAGTCGCTTCGAGCAAAACGGCATTCAGGTGAAAGGGGTGATCCTGAACTCGATCTTCCGCCGTGCCAGCGGGTATCAGGATTACGGTTACTACGAATACGAGTACACCTCGGATACGAAATAGATTACGAACATTGCCGGATAGCGGCCCACAAAAACATATTTATACCCTAAATAATTCGAGTTGCAGGAAAGCCAACGCAGATGCAACTTGAAGTATGACGGGGATATCTGGGAAACGAAAATGACGACAGACAACCCGCTAATTTCAATTTATATGCCCACCTGGAACCGTCAGCAACTGGCCATCCGGGCGATTAAATCGGTACTGCGCCAGGACTATCCTCACTGGGAGATGATCATTGTGGATGATTGCTCTTCCTCGTATGAGCAACTGCAGCAATTTGTTGAAGAGCTCAACGATCCGCGTGTGTCGTATACGCGTAATCCAACTAACTCCGGAGCCTGTGCGGTGCGTAATCAGGCCATCATGCAGGCCAGTGGGCAATATATTACGGGTATTGATGATGATGATGAATGGACGCCGAACCGCCTGAGCGTATTTCTCAATTATCGCCATCATCTGGTGACGCGGGCGTTTCTGTATGCCAATGACTATGTCTGTGAAGGCGAAGTATATTCGCAGCCGACCAGTTTGCCGCTCTATCCGAAGGCCGTTTATTCACGCCGTAAATTTTATAAGCGCAATATTATTGGTAATCAGGTGTTTACCTGGGCCTGGCGGTTTAAAGCATGCCTGTTCGATACCACGCTGAAAGCGGCGCAGGATTATGACATTTTCCTGCGCATGGTGGTGGCGTATGGCAAACCGTGGAAGGTAAAAGAGGCAACGCAGATCCTGCATGTGAATCACGGTGAAATGCGTATTACCTCATCCCCGCATAAATTCTCTGGCTACTTTCAGTTCTACCGTAAGCACAAAGGCAAATTTGACCGGGCCAGCAAGAAATATCAGCTGTTTACCCTCTACCAAATCCGCAATAAACGGATGAACTGGCGCACGTTGCTGACGCTGCTTTCTGTTCGCAATAGTAAGCGCCTGGCCGACGGACTGCGAGGACGCTAAGTATGCTGGAAGATTTACGCGCGAACGGCTGGAGTCTGCGACCCTGCTGCATGGTGGTGGCCTATCGGATTGCCCATTTTTGCTCCGTCTGGCGTAAAAAAAATGTCTTGAACAACCTGTGGGCGGCGCCGGTGCTGGTGATGTATCGCCTTATCACTGAATGCGTGTTTGGCTATGAAATCCAGGCCGCTGCATCTATTGGTCGTCGTTTCACCATCCATCATGGCTATGGGGTGGTGATCAATAAACACGTGGTGGCGGGGGATGATTTCACCCTGCGCCATGGCGTCACCATCGGCAATCTTGGCGGCAACGATCTGTCCTGTCCGGTCATCGGTAACGGCGTTGAGCTGGGGGCCAATGTCACTCTGCTTGGCGGCGTTGCCATTGGCGATAACGTGACGATTGGCGCCGGGAGCGTCGTAGTGGACAGCATCCCGGACAATACGCTGGTCGTGGGCGAGAAGGCACGGGTGAAGGTAATAAAATGAAGATATTACAGTTTAATGTGCGGCTCGCAGAAGGCGGGGCGGCAGGCGTGGCGTTAGATTTGCATCTGAGGGCGCTGGAGAAAGGGCTGTCGTCGCATTTTGTCTACGGCTATGGCAAAGGCGGTAAGAAAAGCGTCAGTCACGAGAATTACCCGCAGGTTATCAAACATACGCCGCGTCTGACGTCGGCGGCGAACATTGCGCTGTTTCGTTTCGCGAACCGCGACATGTTTGGCAATCTCGACAAGTTGTACCGTACGGTTACCCGCACTTCCGGCCCACTGGTACTGCATTTTCATGTGTTGCACAGCTACTGGTTGAATCTGGAAGAGGTGGTCACCTTTTGCCAAAAAGTGAAGGTGCATAAACCGGATATCACCTTCGTCTGGACGCTGCACGATCACTGGAGCGTGACCGGGCGCTGTGCCTTTACCGATGGCTGCGAAAGCTGGAAAACGGGCTGTCAGAAATGTCCAACGCTCAGTAACTATCCGCCGGTAAAAATCGATAAAGCCCATCAACAGTTGCCTGGTAAACGGCAGATGTTTCGCGCCATGCTGGCGCTGGGCTGCCAGTTCATCTCGCCCAGTCAGCATGTGGCCGATGCATTCAACAGTCTGTATGGCGCCGGTCGTTGCCGCATTATTAACAACGGCATCGATGTGGTAACGGAAGCCATTCTTGCCGAACTTCCCGCTAAGCATGAGGAAAGCGGCAGACCGAAAATCGCCGTGGTGGCCCATGACCTGCGCTATGACGGAAAAACCAGTCAGCAACTGGTGCGAGCGATGATTGCGCTCGGAGACAAAATTGAGCTGCATACCTTCGGCAAATTTTCTCCGTTTGTCGGGGATAACGTCATCAATCACGGGTTTGAGAGCGATAAGCGCACGTTGATGAGCGCGCTTAACGAGATGGATGGGCTGGTGTTCAGCTCGCGCGTTGATAACTACCCGCTGATTCTGTGTGAAGCGCTTTCCATCGGCGTACCGGTTATTGCTACGCATAGCGATGCCGCGCAGGAAGTGCTGGCGAAATCGGGCGGCAAAACGTTCAGCGAAGCGGACGTTTTGCACCTGGTGCAACTGAAAAGATCAGACATTGCGCAGGCGGTATTTGACACGTCGCTTGCCGCGTTCAGCCAGCGCAGCCGGGTGGCATATAGTGGGCAACAGATGCTGGAGGAGTATGTCTCGTTCTATCAGAATCTGTAGCTATCTGGTGCTACCGCTGCTTTATCTGCTGGTTAACGTCAAACTCGCCCAGCTTGGCGAGAGCTTCCCGATAACTATCGTCACGTTTTTGCCCGTTCTGCTGTTGCTGTTTGTCGAGCGCATCAATATTAAAAAATTAATGATTGCGCTGGGCGTAGGAGGCGGACTGACGGCGTTTAACTATCTGTTCGGACAATCACTGGATGCCAGCAAGTACGTGACGTCCGCAATGCTGTTTGTCTATACCGTGGTGATTATCGGTATGGTGTGGAGTATTCGCTTCAAAACCATTTCGCCGCATAACTACATTAAGATCTTGCGTTTTTTCTGGCTGGTTGTGGGCCTGGTGGTGGGGTTAGCTGCGGTGGAAATGGCGCAGATAATTCTTAGTGGCGGCAGCAGTTTAATGGAAGTTATTTCGAAATATCTTATTTACAGTAATAGCTATGTTCTGAACTTTATTAAGTTTGGTGGGAAGCGTACCACTGCACTCTATTTCGAACCGGCATTCTTCGCTCTGGCGTTAATCTCAATTTGGCTCAGTATCAAACAGTTTGGTATCAAAACGCCTAAGTCCGATGCTATGATTCTGGCAGGGATAATATTATCAGGATCGTTTTCAGGGGTAATGACATTTATTTTGTTTTACCTCCTGGAGTGGGCGTTCCAGTATCTGAATAAAGATGCGATAAAAAAGAAGTTGCCGCTGGCGATAATCTCATTAAGCGTGTTTGTTGTTGGTGTGATATTTGCGTTTCCGTACATCGCGACACGGCTTGGAGATTTAGGAACTGAAGGCTCATCATCGTATTATCGTATCGTGGGACCATTAGTAATGGTCGGTTATTCGTTACTTAACGTTGATGGGGTAGTGAGATTCGGCTCACTTTATGAATATGTTGCGTCATTCGGAATTTTTAACGGTGCAGATGTTGGTAAAACGATAGACAATGGCTTGTATCTGCTGATTATTTATTTCTCATGGCTCGCGGTGATATTAGCCCTGTGGTACATGGGGAAAGTCATGAAGATGATGATCAATGCGTTTGGTGATAATCAGAATTATCGGGTGCAGCTTTATCTTTTTACGCCGCTGTCGCTGTTTTTTACAGGTTCAGTATTTAGTCCGGAATACGCATTTTTAATTGTATGTCCGTTTATTTTGCGCAAGGCACTGAATATAGCGAGGTAGAACGCATGCTGCTCAGTATTATTACCGTCGCCTTTCGTAATCTGGAAGGGATCGTCAAAACTCACGCGTCGTTAGCTCATCTGACGCAGGCGGGTGATATCAGTTTTGAGTGGATTGTTGTTGATGGCGGCTCTTCTGACGGTACCTCGGCCTTTCTTGAAGGGCTCAGTGGAGAGCACCGGTTACGGTTTGTCAGCGAGCCGGATAAGGGCATCTATGATGCAATGAACAAAGGTATCGCTATGGCGCGCGGGCGGTTTGCGCTGTTCCTCAACTCCGGGGATATTCTGCATGCAGATGCGGCTCATTTTATCCGCCAGCTAAAAACGCAGAGCGATAAAGCGATGGTCATTGGCGATGCGTTGCTGGATTTCGGTAATGGTAACAAAATTAAGCGGCGGGCCAAGCCGGGTTGGTATATTTATCACAGCCTTCCCGCCAGCCATCAGGCCATCTTCTTTCCTCTCTCTGGACTGAATGTCTGGCGCTATGATTTGCAATATAAGATATCGTCTGATTACGCACTGGCAGCCAAATTATACAAGTCAGGTTACGCGTTTAAAAAGCTGAGCGGGCTGGTGTCAGAGTTTTCCATGGGTGGGGTGTCAACGACGAATAATCTGGAATTGTGCCGGGATGCAAAAAAGGTACAGCGCCAGATATTACACATGCCAGGGTTTTGGACCGGGTTGTCAGAATATTTACGTCTGCGCACAACCGGTAAAACAAAAACCTTATATGGAAAAGCGTAAGGGTACATTATGCAGGATTTAAGCGGCTTCAACGTGCCGGGAGGTTTTCGCGGCGGCGGTGCCATTAAAGTGCAATTATGGTGGGCAGTGCAAGCCACATTATTTCGCTGGTCCCCACAGGTAATGTATCGCTGGCGTGCGTTTTTATTGCGAATGTTTGGCGCAAAAATAGGAAAAAACGTAGTTATTCGACCTTCAGTAAAAATTACTTATCCGTGGAAATTAACCCTGGGAGATTATTCCTGGGTGGGTGATGACGCGGTTTTATATACGCTGGGTGATATTACGATTGGTGCGCACGCGGTTATTTCGCAAAAAAGTTATTTATGCACCGGGAGTCATGATTATGCCAGTCAACATTTTGATATTAACGCCACACCAATTGTAGTTGGTGATAAATGCTGGCTGGCGACAGATGTCTTTGTCGCGCCTGGCGTGACGATTGGCGATGGCACCGTCGTCGGAGCACGCAGCAGTGTATTTAAATCGCTGCCAGCCAATGTCGTTTGTCGGGGAAATCCCGCAATAGTCACACGCGAACGCGTCGAGAAAGTTACTCCCTGAGGGGATCATTTAAGAGGTAATAACATGTCAAAAGTCGCTCTCATCACTGGCGTAACCGGGCAGGATGGTTCTTACCTGGCAGAGTTCCTGCTGGAAAAAGGGTATGAAGTGCACGGTATTAAGCGCCGCGCTTCATCATTCAACACCGAACGTGTGGACCACATCTATCAGGATCCGCATTCGGGCAATCCCAAATTCCATCTGCACTATGGCGATTTGACGGACTCCTCCAACCTGACCCGTATTTTACAGGAAGTGCAACCGGATGAGGTCTATAACCTCGGCGCCATGAGTCATGTCGCGGTGTCGTTTGATTCACCGGAATACACCGCGGATGTCGATGCTATCGGCACCTTGCGTTTGCTGGAAGCTATCCGCTTCCTCGGCCTGGAAAAGAAGACCCGTTTTTATCAGGCTTCCACCTCTGAACTGTACGGCCTGGTACAGGAAATCCCGCAGAAAGAGAGCACGCCGTTCTACCCGCGCTCGCCGTATGCCGTTGCCAAGCTGTACGCCTACTGGATAACCGTCAACTACCGCGAATCTTACGGTATGTATGCCTGTAACGGCATTCTGTTTAACCACGAATCTCCGCGCCGCGGCGAAACCTTTGTCACGCGCAAAATTACGCGTGCGATCGCCAACATCGCGCAGGGGCTGGAGTCTTGCCTGTACCTGGGCAATATGGATTCGCTGCGTGACTGGGGGCATGCCAAAGATTACGTCAGGATGCAGTGGATGATGCTGCAGCAGGACAAGCCGGAAGATTTCGTGATTGCCACCGGCGTGCAGTATTCCGTGCGCCAGTTTGTGGAAATGGCCGCCGCTCAGTTGGGGATTAAATTGCGCTTTGAAGGCGAGGGCGTGAATGAGAAAGGCATTGTGGTTTCCGTAACCGGACACGACGCGCCGGGTGTGAAACCTGGGGATGTCATGATTGCCGTCGATCCGCGCTATTTCCGTCCGGCAGAGGTGGAAACGCTGCTGGGCGATCCGGCCAAAGCACATGAAAAACTGGGCTGGAAGCCGGAAATCACGTTGCGCCAGATGATCTCGGAAATGGTTGCCAACGATCTTGAAGCAGCGAAGAAGCATTCCCTGCTGAAGTCGCACGGTTACGAGGTAGCCATCGCGCTGGAGTACTGAGGATGAAGACACAACGTATTTTTGTGGCGGGCCATCGCGGGATGGTGGGGTCCGCCATCGTCAGACAATTGTCGCAGCGAGATAATGTCGAGCTGGTGCTGCGTAGCCGCGACCAACTTAACCTGCTGGACGCCAGTGCGGTGCAGGCGTTCTTTGCCACTGAACGTATTGACCAGGTTTATCTGGCGGCGGCAAAAGTCGGCGGGATCGTGGCGAATAATACTTATCCTGCTGATTTTATTTATGAAAACATGATGATTGAGAGCAACATTATTCATGCTGCGCATTTGCATAACGTGAATAAACTGCTGTTCCTCGGATCATCCTGTATTTATCCAAAGCAAGCCACCCAGCCAATAGCTGAAAGCGAGCTGTTGCAGGGGCAGCTGGAACCGACCAATGAGCCGTATGCGATTGCCAAAATTGCCGGGATCAAGCTGTGCGAATCGTATAACCGCCAGTATGGCCGCGATTATCGCTCGGTGATGCCGACCAATCTGTATGGGCCGCATGACAACTTCCACCCGAGTAATTCGCATGTGATCCCGGCGCTGCTGCGCCGCTTTCATGACGCTCGAGAGCACAATACGCCGGATGTGGTGGTTTGGGGAAGCGGGACGCCAATGCGTGAATTTCTGCATGTTGACGATATGGCAGCGGCCAGTATCCACGTGATGGAGCTGGATCAGGAAGTCTTGCAGGAATATACCCAGCCGATGCTGTCGCATATCAACGTGGGGACCGGCGTGGACTGCACCATCCGCGAACTGGCGCAAACCATCGCGCAGGTCGTGGGTTACAAGGGGCGCGTGGTGTTCGACGCCAGCAAACCGGATGGAACGCCGCGCAAATTGCTCGATGTTACGCGTCTGCATCAGTTGGGCTGGTATCACGAGATATCACTGGAAGCGGGGCTTGCCAGTACCTGGCAGTGGTTCCTTGAAAACCAGCAGCGCTACCGGGGGTAAGCATGTTTTTACGTCATGAGGATTTTGCCACCGTAGTACGTTCAACTCCGCTGATTTCCATCGATTTGATCGTGGAAAACACCCACGGTGAATTTCTGCTCGGTAAGCGTCTCAATCGTCCGGCGCAGGGTTACTGGTTCGTGCCCGGCGGTCGGGTGCAAAAAGATGAACCGCTGCACGTGGCCTTTGAACGGCTTACCGAAACGGAGCTGGGGTTACGTTTACCGCTGTCCGCTGCGGAGTTTTACGGTGTCTGGCAGCACTTCTATGACGACAACTTTTCTGGGGATGATTTCTCAACGCATTACATCGTGCTGGGATTTCGTCTGCGGGTGTCGGAAAACGACTTGCAACTGCCCAATGTCCAACATGATGCGTACCGATGGATGGCGTCTACACAGATTCTGGCCAGTGACCACGTACACGACAACAGTCGGGCTTACTTCTGTAAAACAAGTCAAGCCGGAGTACCCGGGCTATGAAGATCCTCGTGTATGGCATCAACTATTCGCCGGAGTTGACCGGTATCGGCAAATACACCGGTGAAATGGTGGAGTGGATGGCGCAGCAGGGGCATGACGTTCGGGTGATCACCGCACCGCCTTATTATCCCCAGTGGAAGGTAAACGGCAGTTATTCATCCTGGCGCTACCGTCGCGAAGAGGGCGACGCCCTCGTCTGGCGTTGTCCGCTGTATGTGCCTGAGCAACCCTCAACGCTCAAGCGCCTGCTGCATTTGGGCAGTTTCGCCCTGAGCAGTTTTTTCCCGCTACTGGCGCAACGTCGCTGGAAGCCGGATCGCATTATCGGCGTAGTGCCGACGCTGTTTTGCACGCCAGGCATGCGCCTGCTGGCAAAGCTTTGTGGCGCACGTACGCTATTGCACGTTCAGGATTACGAAGTCGATGCCATGTTGGGGCTAGGAATGGCGGGCAAAGGCACGCGCGGTATGGTGGCAAAACTGGCCAGCGCCTTTGAGCGCAGTGGGCTGTTGAATATGGACCATATTTCGACGATTTCCCGTTCCATGATGCACAAAGCCATGGAAAAAGGCGTTGCGCCGCACAAGGTTATTTTCTTTCCGAACTGGTCAGAAGTGACGCGCTTTCGTGATGTGAGCGACGCCGATGCCCTGGCGTTGTCCCAGCAACTGGGATTGCCTGCCGATCAAAAGATCGTTCTTTACTCAGGCAATATCGGTGAAAAGCAGGGGCTGGAGAGCGTGATAGACGCAGCGGTCGAGTTGAGCGAACAACCCTGGCTGTTTGTGATTGTCGGGCAGGGCGGTGGTAAAGCGCGGCTGGAGAGTATGGTCAGCGAACGCGGCCTGAACAACGTGATGTTCTTTCCGCTGCAATCATATGACGCGCTGCCTGCGCTGCTCAAGATGGCGGATTGTCATCTGGTCGTGCAAAAGCGTGGTGCGGCAGATGCCGTACTGCCCTCCAAATTGACCAATATCCTCGCTGTTGGTGGTAACGCAGTTATTACTGCCGAACCTGAAACCGAGCTGGGTCAGCTTTGTGACGCTCACCCTGGCATTGCGGTGTGCGTGGAGCCGGAGTCGGTAAACGCGCTGGTTTGCGGTATTAAACGGGCGCTGATGATGCCAAAAGTAAACACGGTGGCACGTGATTATGCCGAACGCACGCTGGATAAAGAAAACGTGCTGAGTCAATTTCTTGCAGATATACGGGGTACATGATGAGTCAAAGCAAACTCTTTCCGGTGGTGATGGCCGGTGGCTCAGGGAGCCGTTTATGGCCACTGTCCCGCGTGCTGTACCCAAAGCAGTTCCTGTGCCTGAAAGGCGATCTCACCATGCTGCAGACGACGATTTGCCGTCTGAACGGCGTGGAGTGCGAAAGCCCGGTGGTTATCTGTAATGAACAACACCGTTTTATCGTAGCGGAACAGCTACGACAACTGCACAAGCTGACTGAGAACATCATTCTCGAACCTGCCGGGCGTAATACGGCACCGGCGATAGCGCTGGCCGCGCTGGCGGCAAAACGTCAAAGTCCGGGTGAGGATCCGCTGCTGCTGGTCTTGGCGGCCGATCACATGATTGCCAACGAAGAGGCATTCCGCGAGGCGGTTCGCAATGCGATGCCCTATGCCGGAGCGGGTAAGCTGGTGACGTTTGGTATCGTGCCGGACCAGCCGGAAACCGGCTATGGCTATATCCGCCGGGGGGAAGTCTCGCCGACGAATACCGACGCCGTGGCTTTTGAAGTGGCACAGTTTGTTGAAAAGCCCAATCTGGAAACCGCGCAGGCTTACGTGACGAGCGGCGACTACTACTGGAACAGCGGCATGTTCTTGTTCCGGGCCGGACGTTACCTGGAAGAACTGAAAAAGTATCGTCCCGACATTCTCGAAGCCTGTGAGAACGCCATGAGTACGGTCGACCCCGATCTCGATTTTATCCGCGTTGATGAACAGGCGTTTCTCGCCTGCCCGGAAGAGTCTGTGGACTATGCGGTAATGGAACGTACCGCCGATGCGGTGGTGATGCCAATGAACGCAGGCTGGAGCGATGTTGGCTCCTGGTCATCGCTGTGGGAAATCAGTGCCCATACCGCTGAAGGCAATGTGCATCACGGCGACGTCATTAGCCACAAAACGGAAAACAGTTACGTGTATGCCGAATCCGGCCTGGTGACGACCGTCGGGGTGAAAGATCTGGTGGTGGTGCAGACCAAAGACGCGGTGCTGATAGCCGATCGCAACGCGGTGCAGGACGTCAAAAAAGTGGTAGAGCAAATTAAGGCTGACGGGCGTCATGAGCATCATATTCACCGCGAAGTTTATCGTCCGTGGGGCAAGTACGACTCAATTGATGCCGGAGAACGTTACCAGGTGAAGCGAATTACCGTCAAGCCTGGTGAGGGATTGTCTGTGCAGATGCATCATCACCGGGCTGAACACTGGGTTGTGGTTGCCGGTACCGCGAAGGTGACAATCAATGATGATATCAAACTGCTTGCTGAAAACGAGTCTGTCTATATTCCGCTGGGGGCGACCCATTGTCTGGAGAACCCCGGGAAAATCCCGCTCGATCTGATTGAAGTGCGCTCCGGATCTTACCTCGATGAGGATGATGTGGTGCGGTTTGCGGATCGCTACGGGCGCGCGTAACACAACATCATCGTTGCCGGATGGCGGCGTGAACACCTTATCCGGCCTAAAAACTAACGGCTAGTCATTTTGTGAAAAATATCTCCAGTCAGGAGAGGGCTAACTGTTGCCTGAAGAAGGGGAAATCATGACGAAATTAACCTGTTTCAAAGCCTACGATATTCGCGGCAGGCTGGGCGAAGAGCTGAATGAAGAGATTGCGTGGCGAATTGGCCGCGCTTACGGCGAGTTCCTGAAGCCTAAATCTATTGTTCTGGGCGGCGATGTGCGTCTGACCAGCGAGACGCTAAAGCTGGCGCTGGCGAAAGGGCTGCAGGATGCGGGGGTGAATGTGCTGGATATTGGCATGTCGGGCACCGAAGAGATTTACTTCGCCACCTTCCACCTTGGCATTGACGGCGGTATTGAAGTGACCGCCAGCCATAATCCGATGGATTACAACGGCATGAAGCTGGTGCGGGAAGGGGCGCGGCCCATCAGCGGTGATACCGGTCTGCGCGACGTGCAGCGCCTGGCGGAAGCCAACGACTTCCCGGCGGTTGATGCGACAAAACGTGGTCACTATCAGCGTATTACTACCCGCGATGCCTACATCGACCACCTGCTGGGTTACATCAATCCCGGCAGCCTGAAACCGATGAAGCTGGTGCTCAACTCCGGCAACGGTGCGGCAGGTCCAGTGGTTGACGTCATTGAAGCCCGTTTTAAGGCGCTGGGGGTGCCGGTCGAGTTCATCAAAATTCACAATACGCCGGATGGCAACTTCCCCAACGGTATCCCCAATCCTCTGCTGCCGGAATGCCGGGCCGACACGCGCAATGCGGTGATTGAACACGGTGCGGATATGGGGATTGCCTTCGACGGTGATTTTGACCGCTGCTTCCTGTTCGATGAAAAAGGTCAGTTCATTGAGGGCTACTACATTGTCGGCCTGCTGGCAGAAGCGTTTCTGGAGAAGAATCCGGGGGCGAAAATTATCCACGACCCGCGCCTGTCCTGGAATACCGTGGACGTGGTGACGGCGGCAGGCGGTAAACCGGTGATGTCAAAAACCGGGCACGCGTTTATCAAAGAGCGCATGCGCCATGAAGATGCCATTTATGGCGGTGAAATGAGCGCGCATCACTATTTCCGTGATTTTGCTTACTGCGACAGCGGAATGATCCCGTGGCTGCTGGTGGCGGAACTGCTGAGTCTGAAAGGACAGTCGCTGGGTGAACTGGTCCGTGACCGGATGGTGGCCTATCCGGCGAGTGGGGAAATCAACAGCACGCTGGCAGAGCCGGCGGCAGCGATTGCGCGTGTGGAGCAGCACTTTTCCCGTGAGGCGCTGACGGTGGACAGAACGGACGGTATCAGCATGGCGTTTGTCGACTGGCGCTTCAATTTACGCTCTTCCAATACCGAACCGGTGGTGCGCCTGAACGTGGAATCGCGCGGAAATATTCCGTTGATGGAAGCGCGAACGCGCACTCTTCTGGCGTTACTGAATCAGTAATGCCGGTGCTTCCTTTGCCCGCTTATGGGCAAAGGGTGACTAACAGGAACCACGATGACACATCTAAAAAAGCGCGAACGCGCCAAAACCAATGCGTCGTTAATTTCGATGGTGCAACGCTTTTCAGATATCACCATCATGTTTGGCGGGTTGTGGGTGATCTGCGAATTAAGCGGTTTGCCTTTCCTGTATATGCACCTGCTGGTGGCGCTGATCACGCTGGTCGTTTTTCAGATGCTCGGTGGCATAACGGATTTTTATCGCTCCTGGCGCGGCGTCAAAATTTCCACTGAGCTGGTGCTGTTACTACAAAACTGGACGCTGAGTCTGATTTTTAGCGCAGGTCTGATCGCCTTTAATAACGATTTCGATAACCGTCTCGCCGTCTGGCTGGCATGGTATCTGCTTTCAAGCGTCGGCCTGGTGTTGAGTCGTTCGTTTATTCGCTACGGTGCGGGGTGGTTGCGTAATCGTGGTTACAACACCCGCCGGGTGGCGGTGGCTGGCGACCTGCCCGCCGGACAAATGCTGCTGGACAGTTTTCGCCATGAACCGTGGCTGGGATTTGAAGTGGCGGGGGTCTATCACGACCCAATCCCTGGAAAAAACTCCCGCGACTGGGCCGGTAATCTGCAACAACTGGTGGACGACGCCAAAGCTTCACGCATTCATAACGTTTATATCGCCATGTCGATGAGCGATGGCGCCAGCGTAAAAAAACTGGTGCGTGAGTTGGCCGACACCACCTGCTCGGTGATCCTCATTCCTGATGTCTTTACCTTCAATATTCTGCATTCACGGATTGAAGAGATGAACGGCGTTCCGGTAGTGCCGCTGTATGACACGCCGCTTTCGGGGATTAATCGCCTGTTAAAGCGCGCGGAAGATATCGTGCTGGCTTCACTGATCCTGCTGCTTATTTCCCCGGTGCTGTGTGGTATTGCGTTGCTGGTAAAACTGACCTCCAAAGGTCCGGTGATTTTCCGCCAGACCCGCTATGGCATGGACGGGAAGCCGATCAAAGTCTGGAAGTTTCGCTCGATGAAAGTGATGGAGAACGACGCGGTGGTAACGCAGGCGACGCAAAACGATCCGCGCGTTACCCCTGTGGGAAATTTCCTGCGCCGGACGTCGCTCGATGAACTGCCGCAGTTTATTAACGTCCTGACCGGGGGGATGTCTATCGTCGGGCCACGTCCGCATGCGGTGGCGCATAACGAACAGTACCGCCAACTGATCGAGGGGTACATGTTACGCCATAAGGTGAAACCGGGCATTACCGGCTGGGCGCAAATCAACGGCTGGCGCGGTGAAACCGATACGCTGGAAAAAATGGAAAAACGTGTGGAGTTTGACCTCGAATACATTCGCGAGTGGAGCGTGTGGTTCGATATCAAAATTGTTTTTCTGACGGTATTTAAAGGCTTTGTGAACAAAGCGGCGTATTAACATGAGCTTACGAGAAAAAACGCTTAATGGCGCAAAGTGGTCGGCGATTGCCACGGTGATCATTATTGGTCTGGGACTTATCCAGATGACCGTCCTGGCGCGGATTATTGATAACCACCAGTTTGGGTTGCTAACCGTGTCGCTGGTGATCATTGCGCTGGCCGATACGCTGTCGGATTTCGGTATCGCCAATTCAATTATTCAGCGCAAAGACATCGGTTATCTTGAGCTGACGACGCTGTACTGGCTCAACGTTGGGCTGGGTATGGTGGTATGTGTGGTGATGTTTCTGCTTAGCGGGACGATTGCCAGCGTGCTCAACAATCCCGAACTGGCGCCACTCATCAAAACCTTATCGCTGGCGTTTGTGGTGATACCGCACGGGCAGCAGTTTCGCGCGCTGATGCAAAAAGAGCTGGCCTTCAACAAAATTGGCATGATTGAAACCAGTTCGGTGTTGGCCGGTTTTACCTTTACCGTGGTCAGCGCCTATTTCTGGCCCCTCGCGCTGACGGCCATTCTCGGGTATCTGGTGAACAGTACGCTACGAACGCTGCTGTTCGGCTATTTTGGTCGCCGGATTTACCGTCCGGGGCTGCATTTTTCGCTGGCATCCGTTTCGTCGAACCTGCGTTTTGGTGCGTGGCTGACGGCAGACAGCATTATCAATTACCTCAATACCAACCTTTCCACGTTGGTTTTAGCCAGAACGTTGGGCGCAGGTGTGGCGGGCGGATTCAATCTCGCCTGGAACGTGGCGGTTGTTCCCCCGATCAAACTGAACCCGATTATTACCCGTGTCCTGTTTCCGGCGTTTGCCAAAATTCAGGACGACAGTGAAAAGCTACGGGTGAATTTTTACAAGCTGCTGTCGGTGGTCGGGATCATCAACTTCCCGGTACTCCTGGGATTGATGGTGGTGTCGAACAATGTGGTGCCGCTGGTATTTGGCGAGAAGTGGAACGGTATTATTCCCGTCTTGCAACTGCTGTGCATTGTTGGACTGCTGCGCTCTGTGGGGAATCCGATCGGTTCACTGCTGATGGCGAAAGCACGGGTCGACATCAGCTTCAAATTCAATGTGTTCAAAACCTTTCTGTTTATTCCCGCCATTTTCATCGGTGGTCATCAGGCCGGGGCGATTGGCGTGACGCTGGGCTTTTTGCTGGTCCAGGTGATTAACACGATCCTCAGTTACTTCGTGATGATCAAACCTGTTCTTGGCTCCAGCTACCGCCAGTACATGCTCAGTCTGTGGCTGCCGTTATATCTCTCTTTACCTACCCTTGTGGTGAGCTATGCGCTGGACGTAATGCTGCGCAGCCAACTGTCGCCAGGCGCGTTGCTGGGGATCCAGGTAGTGGCAGGAGCACTGGCGTTCGCGGCGATGATTGTGGTGTCGCGCCATCCGTTAGTGGTGGAAATAAAACGCCAGCTCTGCCGCAGTGAAAAAATGAAAACCTTGCTTCGTGCAGGATAAGAACAACGCTTTAAGAGGTCATAATGAAACTATTAATTTTAGGCAACCATACCTGTGGGAACCGTGGGGATAGCGCGATTCTGCGCGGTTTGCTGGATGCCATTAACGCGTTGCGTCCTGAGACTGAAGTGGATGTTATGAGCCGTTATCCGGTGAGTTCTTCGTGGTTGCTGAACCGCCCGGTGATGGGCGATCCGCTGTATTCGCAGATGAAGCAACACAATAATGCTGCGGGCGTTATGGGACGCGTGAAGAAAGTGTTGCGTCGTCGCTATCAGCATCAGGTGCTGCTCTCGCGTGTCACCGATTCCGGTAATCTGCGCAATATCGCTATCGCCCAGGGGTTTACCGATTTTGTTCGTCTGCTGTCGCGCTACGACGCCATTATCCAGGTCGGCGGATCGTTTTTTGTCGATTTGTATGGCGTACCGCAGTTTGAACATGCCCTGTGTACGTTTATGGCGAAAAAACCGCTGTACATGATTGGCCACAGCGTGGGGCCATTCCAGGATGAACAGTTTAATCAACTGGCGAACTACGTTTTTGGACACTGTAATGCGTTGATTTTGCGTGAATCCGTCAGTCTGGATCTGATGAAGCGCAGTGCAATAAACACGGATAAAGTCGAAACCGGGGTAGATACCGCCTGGCTGGTAAATAACCATGATGAGGATTATGAGCCTGGTTATGCCGTACAGCACTGGTTACACATGGCGGCAAAACAGAAGACTGTTGCCATTACTCTGCGTGAGCTGGCTCCTTTTGATAAGCGTCTGGGGACAACGCAGCAGGCCTATGAGCAAGCTTTTGCTGGGGTAGTGAACCGCATCCTTGATGAAGGTTACCAGGTGATAGCGCTGTCAACCTGTACCGGTATTGATAGTTACAACAAAGATGACCGCATGGTGGCGTTGAACCTGCGCCAGTATATTAACGACCCAGGCCGTTATCACGTGGTGATGGATGAACTCAACGACCTGGAGATGGGGAAAATTTTGGCTGCATGCGATCTGACGGTGGGGACTCGTTTACACTCGGCCATCATCTCGATGAATTTTATGACGCCAGCCATCGCCATTAATTATGAGCATAAATCGGCAGGGATCATGCAACAACTGGGGTTAGCAGAGATGGCCGTCGATATTCGCCATCTGCTCGATGGCAGCCTGGAAGGGAAGGTCGACGATGCTCTCGGACAGCTACCTGAGCTGAACATACGTCTCGGCGACGCGGTTAGGCGTGAGCGTGAACGTGGGGTGAACATGGTGCAATCGGTTTTAACGCGTATTGAGGGGGAAAAATGAAGGTTGGCTTTTTCCTGCTTAAATTTCCGCTCTCCTCCGAGACCTTTGTACTCAATCAGATTACCGCATTTATCGACATGGGCTACGACGTGGAAATTGTCGCGTTGCACAAGGGCGATCTTGAAAATACCCATGCTTCATTTAATACCTACCGTCTGGGTGAAAAAACGCGCTGGTTACTGAATGAGCCGAACAGCAAACTGGCGAAGCTTAAGTATAGGGCAGTGGCGGCCCTGCGCGGTATTACCCGCTCAGCCACCTGGAAAGCGCTGAATGTTTCACGCTATGGCGATGAGGCGCGCAATCTGATTTTGGCGGCCATTTGTGGCGCGAACCCGCGGGCGTTTGAAGCGGATGTGTTTATCGCTCATTTTGGACCCGCAGGCGTAACGGCCGCCAAGCTGCGTGAGCTAGGGATGATCCGCGGCAAAATCGCCACGGTATTTCACGGCATTGATGTTTCGCATCGGGATGTGCTTGCCCACTACACCCCTGAATATCAGCAACTGTTTGAACGTGGGGATTTGATGTTACCCATCAGCAACCTCTGGGCCGGACGTTTAAAAAATATGGGGTGCCCGCCGCAGAAAATCGCGGTCTCGCGCATGGGAATCGATATGACGCGCTTTACGCCCCGCCAGTTGAAATCGCCAGCCGCACCGCTGGAGATTATCTCTGTAGCCCGGTTAACTGAGAAAAAAGGACTGCACGTTGCCATCGAAGCCTGTCGTCAGTTGAAAGAGCAGGGCGTTGCATTCCGTTATCGCATCCTTGGCATTGGCCCCTGGGAGCGTCGTCTGCGTACGCTAATTGAGCAATATCAACTTGATGATGTGATTGAGATGCCTGGCTTTAAACCCAGCCATCAGGTGAAGGAAATGCTTGAGCAGGCGGATGTCTTTTTGCTGCCGTCGATCACCGGAAGGGATGGCGATATGGAGGGGATCCCGGTGGCGCTGATGGAGGCGATGGCAGTGGGGATCCCGGTGATTTCCACCGTCCATAGTGGGATCCCTGAACTGGTCGAGTCGGGCAAGTCTGGCTGGCTGGCACCGGAAAACGATGCGCAGGCGCTGGCAGAGCGATTAGCGGCATTTAGCCTGCTCGACAGTGAGCAGGTGCAGCCGATTGTGCAGTGCGCGCGAGAAAAAATTGCAGCTGAATTTAATCAGTTAGCGATCAATAAACAGTTAGCCAGTCTGCTGCAAACGATGTAAATCGAGGTTGTATGTCAGAGAAAAAACTCTCACGCCGTACTTTTCTGGCGGCAGGCTCTGCGCTTGTCGTGCTGCATTCTCCCGTTGTTCGGGCGCTAGAATCACCGGGCAGCGTCAACATTCAGGATTACAACCCACAGGATTGGGTGGCTTCTTTCAGGCAGGCGTTCAAAGAAGGACAAACGGTCGTCGTACCAACAGGCCTGGAATGTAAGGATATCAATACCGCCATCGTTATCCCGCCAGGCAAAACGCTATTCCTGCAAGGGCGAATAAGTGGCAATGGCCGTGGGCGCTTTGTTCTGCAGGATGGATGCAAGGTGATGGGCGAGCAGGGCGGGAGCCTGAGGAACGTTACCCTCGATGTGCGGGGGGCGGACTGTGTGATAAAAGGGATTGCCATGAGCGGTTTCGGTCCGGTGACGCAAATCTATATCGGCGGTAAAACCTCGAGGCTGATGCGTAATCTGACGATCGATGATATTACCGTCACGCGCGCTAACTATGGCATTTTGCGTCAGGGTTTTCATAATCGAATGGACGGCGTAAAGATCACGAACAGCCGTTTTAGCGATTTACAGGGTGATGCAATTGAGTGGAATGTGGCGATAAACGACAGCAATATCCTCATTTCTGACCATGTCATTGAACGTATCAACTGTACCAACGGCAACGTGAACTGGGGCATCGGCATCGGTCTGGCGGGGAGTACCTATGACAATACCTATCCTGATGAACTGGCGGTAAAAAACTTTGTGGTAGCGAACATCACCGGTAGCGACTGTCGACAGCTAGTCCATGTAGAGAACGGCAAACACTTTATTATTCGTAATATTACCGCGCGAAATATCACCCCGGATTTCAGTAAGAAAGCGGGCATTGATAATGCGACGGTCGCTATTTACGGATGTGATAATTTCGTAATTGATAATATCAATATGGAGAATAGCGCAGGTATGCTCATTGGTTACGGCGTAATCAAAGGGCGTTATTTATCCATTCCACAAAACTTTAAGTTAAATAATATTCATCTGGATAATACGAAACGTGAATACAAATTGCGCGGTATTCAGATCTCCTCTGGTAATGCGACTTCATTTGTGGCGATCACCAACGTGGAGATGAAGCATGCCACGCTTGAGTTGCATAACCAACCACAGCACCTTTTTTTACGTAACATCAGGGTTATGCAGCAATCCGCGACGGGACCTGCACTCAAGATGCACTTCGATCTCCGTCAGGATGTGCGGGGCAAGTTTATGGCTAAACAGGACACATTACTCTCGCTGGCGAATGTCCATGCGGTAAACGAAACCGGGCAAAGCTCAGTTGACATCGACCGGGTAAACCATCAGGTGGTGAATGTCGAAGCGGTGAATTTTCGACTCCCGGGACGGGAGCTGTAACTTTGCGACCATTCCTGGCTAAAGTGACACTCCCTGGGATTAAGATTACTGCATTGCGAAGTTAAGCGGCGTAACATACGCTGCATCGGAGTAATGTAATTCATACTGGCTAAAACAAGCTAAAAAGCTATAATTCAGCAACAATTGAATAGGTGAATGACTTAATGATTAATTTGAAAGCAGTTATTCCGGTAGCAGGTCTGGGGATGCACATGTTGCCTGCCACGAAGGCAATCCCTAAAGAGATGCTACCGATCGTAGACAAGCCGATGATTCAATACATTGTCGACGAAATTGTAGCTGCAGGTATCAAAGAAATCGTGCTGGTGACTCATGCGTCTAAGAACGCGGTTGAGAACCACTTCGACACCTCTTACGAACTCGAATCGTTGCTTGAGCAGCGTGTTAAGCGCCAGCTATTAGCCGAGGTGCAGTCTATCTGTCCTCCAGGCGTGACTATTATGAACGTTCGTCAGGCTCAGTTACTGGGCCTGGGCCATTCAATTCTTTGTGCTCGCCCAATTGTTGGGGATAACCCTTTCGTCGTCGTATTACCTGATGTGGTTCTTGATACAGCGAGCGCGGATCCGCTGCGCTACAACCTGGCTGCCATGGTTGCTCGTTTTAATGAGACCGGGCGTAGTCAGGTGCTGGCTAAGCGTATGGAAGGCGATCTGTCTGAGTACTCTGTTATTCAGACCAAAGAGCCTTTAGATAACGAAGGCAAAGTCAGCCGTATCGTTGAATTCATTGAAAAACCAGACCAGCCGCAGACTCTGGATTCCGATCTGATGGCAGTAGGGCGCTACGTGCTTTCTGCTGATATTTGGGCAGAACTGGAGCATACCCAGCCAGGTGCCTGGGGACGTATTCAGTTGACGGATGCTATTGCTGAGCTGGCGAAAAAACAGTCTGTTGATGCCATGCTGATGACAGGCGATAGCTACGATTGCGGGAAGAAAATGGGCTATATGCAGGCGTTTGTTAAGTACGGCCTGCGTAACCTGAAGGAAGGGCCAAAGTTCCGTAAGAGCATTGAGAAGTTGCTCGGAGAATAGGCAAGACGAAAGATTAATTATATTAGTAATACTTCATGAAAAATGGCAGGGGAAGACTCATGATGCTATCAGTATACAGGCATGTCTTCACTGCCTTTTTTATGATAAAAATCAAGTAGTAAAAAGATCAATGCTCTACCTTTTCTTGTAGCAAAAATCGATTTCTTCTTGTTTCTTAGTTAGATTAATACGACAATATTTGGGATGTTTTGGGGCTAAATGTGTCAAAATCTAATCAATAATTGATAGGCTAAGACCCCTCAAAAATTGGAGTGTACAGTACACTGGTAGCTGTTGAGCCAGGGGCGGTAGCGTGCCTGATTAAATTAACATTTTTGTGGCAAAATAAGCTAATTTTATGTTAAAGGCTAATTTAGAAAAATATAAAATTAAATAATTTAACACGTAATTAGCATAAAAGATTAATACAATTTCGGAGACTACATGACTATACTTGTGACAGGTGGCGCTGGTTATATTGGTTCACATACCGTTTTACAGTTAATTGAGGGCGGATATGATGTGATTGTGCTTGATAACCTGAGTAATTCATCTCAAGAGTCACTTCATCGTGTTGGTTCTTTGGTTTCGAAAAAAATTACATTCATTGAAGCTGATATCAACGATAAACAAAAACTTGAAGAAGTTTTTAAAAACTACGATATCGATGCAGTGATTCATTTTGCAGGATTAAAATCTGTGGGTGAGTCGGTAAAAAAACCGCTGGAATATTATATTAATAATGTCAGTGGGACCCTCACCCTGCTTGAAGTTATGAAGCAAGCAAGTGTTTATAAGTTCATTTTTAGTTCGTCCGCAACTGTTTATGGTAACCATTCTCCGGTTCCCAACCTGGAGGAATATCCTATTGGAAATGCTTCCTGCCCCTATGGAACTACTAAAGTCATGCTGGAGCAGGTTTTATCAGACTATGCGAAATCTGATGATAAATTGAAGATTATTGCTCTTCGTTATTTTAACCCTACAGGCGCACATCCTAGTGGTCTTATTGGGGAGGACCCGAACGGCATTCCAAATAATCTTGTCCCTTATATTTCTCAGGTTGCTATTGGAAAATTAGAAAAATTGTCCGTTTATGGTGGCGATTATGAAACCATTGATGGAACAGGGGTACGCGACTTTATCCATGTAGTAGATCTTGCCTCAGGCCATGTTAGTGCTTTAAGGCATATTGATAAATTACAAGGATATGACGTTTTTAATCTTGGCACCGGCAATGGTGTATCAGTTTTACAAGTAATTGATGCCTTTGAAAAGGCAAGTGACCAGAAAGTTAACTATGAAATTGTCGCCAGGCGAGAGGGCGATATAGGATCTTCTTGGGCTGATGTGTCTAAAGCAGAAAGGGTTTTAGGCTGGAAAGCCAAGTACAATATTGAAGATATGATGGCTCATACCTGGAATTGGCAAAAGCAAAACCCTAATGGCTATGGAAGCTAGTACTTATCTATTTAATATCATAATGGCGTATCAATGAATTTATTTTTCATAGTCGATAAGTTGGATTGGGCATTCGGAAAAATAGCCCAAAATATAGCAAAAGAGTTGAGTGACTTTAATGTAAAAATAGTTTGCACCGATGATTTTAAAACGGTGGCGGACCTTGTTTTACACTTGGATAAAAACGTAAAAGAAAAGAGTATCTTACACTTTTTCTGGCGTGACTATCTCATGGAAGTGATGAACTTCACTCAGCGGAATCCCCAATATAAAGAAATTTTGATCAGTAATATTGTCACCACACATATTCCTGATCACCTATTCACTTATGATGATATCGCGAACTATGAGAGACGAATTCCTCTTATGAATTTTGTGGATGGGTATTTTGTTACATCCGCAAAGTTGAAAGAGCTATATTCTGAACTGTCTGATTTTCCACCTCCTCATAGTGTTATCTATGATAATCCAGAAATTCCTATGAGCGAAGGAAATAGTCATGATAATAGCGATAGAAAAAAAATCGTATGGATTGGAAATAGCAAATGGGGCGAATATCTTGGTTATAAAGATTATAAAGGCCTAAATAAAATAGTTTTGCCGGCTCTGGATAAATTAAAAAAATCTGGATATACGTTTGATTTTATTGAGTTTGATAGTTCTAAGGGCAAGACCGAACGTGAAGTAATTCTTAAAACACTGTCTGATGCAGATATTCTACTCATCAGTTCTGAATGTGAAGGTACGCCATTGCCACTTCTTGAAGCAATGGCAAATAGTTGCGCTATTGTGTCAACAGACGTCGGCATAGCAAATGAAGTGTTACCTGAAAAGCAGCGGCAGTATATTGTGTCTCGGGATGCCGAGGCATTTTATGATTCTTTGAGAAATCTTCTTGATGATCAACGTGGTCTTAAAGAATTACAAAGAATGAATTATTTAGCATATCGTCAGCAATTTGTAGATAATGTCCTTATAGCTGATAAATGGGCATTGTTCTTCAAAGACATGTGTTCAAAATCGCAAAATGAATTTAAGAATATATTCCTTCGCGAGCAAAAAGCTCCATCTTTGAAAGAACGTTTAATATCAAAAACTATTTATAATCTAAGCAGGCTTGCTCTCCGTTTGAATTTGATGAATACGCTGAAGCAATACAGCCTGCTACGAAAAATATATTATAAGGTTGCTGGTACAACTACAAATCAAGTTGATTATGATTTGTTGGATGAGTTCTATAGTAATGCAATAGCGGATAAAGAAGTCTTAGCATTTTACTCCGCCTATTGGTCTGGTGTTGCCACATCAACAGCCAGTTTCTTTAAAGATGATAGCATCCAATATCCATACTATTCATATGAGTTCCCACAAGTTTCTAACCATATCTATCTAAACAGGTTGGCTGAAAAACTTGCTGCTTCGAAGACACTAAAAAGTGTGATCATGAGCGGTGGAACACAATTACAAATGGAACTTGCCAAAAAGATTAAGGATTTAAATCCAAAAATAAAAATATTTTTTGCATGGCATGGCTCACCTGCTCAGTGGGTTGACTCCTCGCAATATTCAACTTTTGATGGATGGTATGAACTTTATCGGGAAGGGATTGTTGATGGGGTCATCTCGTTTAAGCCTGAGCTAGATGAAATACTCAATGCATACGGTATTCGTGCATTCTCAGTATCGAACTATGTTGTATCAGGCACTTCGTTTTCTAAAAAGTTAGCTGTACCTGATTCGGCCAATTTCCGCGTCGGTTTGTTTGCCGCAATGTTCAGTTGGTATAAAAATCCATTTCCTCAGTTACTAGCGATTGGTTCATTAAAAGGGTGTGAGCTGGTTACCAACTTGCATCTTGAAAATAATATGAAGTGGATTACCTCAAACATCAAACTTACGGCATTATCAGAGAATTTAAATAATAAGCGGTTTATCGAGCTGCTATCTCGTTTACATGTTGTGTGCTATGTAACGAATACGGAATGTTCACCAATGATCGCGCTGGAATCAGCAAGCGTTGGAACGCCATGCGTTGTAGGTCCAGCCGGAAACATATATAAAGGTTTTCCTGAGTTAGAATTGTATTTGGTTGAAAAAGAGGTTGATAATCCAACTGCAATCAGGAATCGGTTACAATTAGTTCGTGATAATTACGCGGAAGTTAAGGTTTTACTTAACGCATTTGTTTTGGAATACAATTCCAGGTTAGAACTAATTAAAGAGAAGATGTATAAAGAGCTGAAGCAATGAAAGAATCATTAACAGATATATATTTGTCAATAAAATCCTGGCATCTTTGGACTACATTAGGTTGGTTGGAATTAAGGCAGAGATATAAAAGATCCATTGTTGGACCGTTTTGGATTACATTAAGTATGGCGGTCCTTATTATTGCCTTAGGGGTAATTTATGGGGAACTATTTAAATTAGAAGTTAAAGAGTATCTCCCGATGCTAGCAGTTGGTTTGGTGTTCTGGAACTTTATTAGTGGCGTTATAAATGAAGGGTGTGTAACTTTCATATCGTCCAGCTCTTTTATAAGTCAGTTACCAACTAAAAAATTCATATACATTATGCAAATGTTATGGCGAAATTTCATGATGCTTTGCCATAATATAGTAATAGTGATTGGTGTGTTGATTATATTCAACGTTTTTTCGTTGAAGAATTTCCCGCTTTTTATACTTGGATTTATGATCGTAGTTGTTAATCTGATCTGGATTGCAACTTTATTTGCAGTAATTTCTGTACGTTTTAGAGATTTTCCGCAAATGGTCATGAGTTTTATGC